>JBBSJZ010000010.1:0-26793 GCA_038256795.1 Pirellulales bacterium
ATCATCGGCGAGCGGATCGACCGGACGCGCACGCGGCTCACGGGGCGGAAGGGATCGCGGCGTCACGGGTACGGCTCGCCGTCGGAACTGCTGGACGACCTGCGCGCGATGCAGGCAGCACTCGTCAGCCATGGCGCCGACCGCATCGCCTGGGGCGAGGTCCAGGACCTCGTCTGGCAGGTGGAGACCTTCGGCTTCCACCTGGCGGCACTCGAGGTCCGGCAGCATGCGGACGTTCACACCGCCGCGCTCGCGCGCGCGCGCCGCGCCGTCGACCTGGGCGAACCCCTGTCGGGCAGCGGCACGACCACGGACGAGGTGCTCGCCACCCTCCGCGTCATCCGCGAGATCCATGCGGCGTTCGGTCCCGAGGCATTGCCACGCTACGTCGTGAGCTTCACGCGAACGGCCACCGACGTCACGGACCTCCTGGCTCTGGATGCCATCGCGTCGCCCGGCGCCGGAGCGTTGGACCTGGATCTCGTGCCCCTCCTCGAGTCGCGGGATGCACTCACCCGTGCGCGCGACCTGCTTCGCGACCTCCTCACCGACCCCGCGTATCGGCCTCATCTCATGCGTCGCGGCATGCGCCAGGAGGTGATGCTCGGTCCATATTTTCCGCCGTCGCCATCAGACGAATCTCGATGGGAAGCGACGCCGGTCCGCGCGGCGAAGCGCCAAACGCTACCGCCTCGGTGCCGGGAAAACGCCCCGATTCCTCGCGCCACATGCGGACGATATCGAGACTCGAAACCGTTCGCTCGGAGATCTCATTGAGCTGGACGACGATCCCGCCGAGATGACTCGCGGGACTCGCGTTGACGTCGTCCCCGGACGAGCCCACGGTCCGCTGCACCGCTTTCACGAAACCAGTCGGATCGGTCGTCAAACCCTCATCAATCGATTTCTGGTTCACGCGCCAAATCGCCGCTTCCAGTCGCTTCGACGCCGCGTCGGTGATCGCCACCGGCGTCCCGTCGGGATAGGTCACCTGGCACGTGATAAAACCGAAGTCGATGGTCGGAAACAATAGAAACGGAACCATTCCCGATCGCACCACGCCGACCGAAAGCACCAACAAGCCGACCGCCATCGATAACACGATCGCGGGATTGCCCAGTGACAGCGAAAGGATGGGCGTGTAGATACGCTCGACGAACGCATTGAGCAACCCTGTCATGCCCCGGTTCGCCTTGGCAAAGGCCCAACCGAGCGGACGCAGTGGAAATAGCAACCAAGCGAGCACATCCATGAAGCGGCTTCGCCGGTGCGCCAAGTGGGCCGGCAAAATCGTCAGACTCTCGAACATCGAAATGATCAACATCGCGCCGACGCAAACGGGAAGCACCACCGTCAGACGTTTGATGTTGCCCTCCAAGTACATGATTGGCACGAACGCGATCACGGTGGTGAGAATCGCCGTGATCACCGACGGCATGACCTCGTACGCGCCATCGATCGCCGCCTCTTGGTAACTCTTGCCCATCTCGCGATGCGCGTAAATGTTCTCGCCGACCACGATCCCCAACGCAATCAAGAACGCGAACATCGACGTCATGTTGAGCGTTTGACCGCTGTAGTACATGTAAATGCACGCACCGAGAAGCGATACCGGAATCCCGAGCGCCACCCACCATGCCAAACGCATCTCCAAGAACAATGCCAACACGATGAAGACGAGGATCAACCCCATCCATCCGTTCTTGGCCAGCAAACTCAAGCGACTTTTCACGCTCGTGCTGCGGTCACGCATGTGCATGACTGAATAGCCCTCGGGCAAGTTCGCTCGACCATTGTCGACAAAGTCGCGGACGTCATCGGCGACGCGGATCAAATCATCGGCACTCGTGGTTTCGACCGACACGACGACGGCGGGGCGACCATTCACTTCATTGATCGACGCATCCACCGCGAACTCATCGCGAACGCGACCGAGATCACCGACGGTGAGCACGAGGCCGCCCGGTTCACTGACCAGCGGTATCGCCGCGATCTCGTCACCGACGTCGCCCTTGTTACTGCCGCGAAGCAAAATTTCCTGTGACCGCCCCTTCAAGGTCCCGCCAGGCATCTCGAGATTGTTGGCACGAACGATCTCCGCCACCTTGCTCAGCGACAGGTTGTATTCGCGGAGCCGATCTTCAGGAATTTCGATGTCGATTTGGTACTGTGGCGCACCGACGAGATCCGCGACAGATACACTCGGCAGCGCGAGCACGTCGTTGCGAACTTTCTCGGCAACGCGGCGGAGCTCGAGCGCCGCATCGATCACTTCTTCCTCACTGCGACCGGCACCGGGACCGGAGCCGGCGGGTCCCATCACGGCGACGCGAATCGCCGTGACAAAATTCGTTTGCAATCGGACATCGGGCTTCTCCGCTAACTCGGGGAAGCTCGGAACTTGGTCGATGAGCGTTGTCACTTCCGTCAGAATGCGCTGCGCATCGGCTTGTTTGGTATCGCTATCGAGTTCCAAAAAGACCGTGCCGAGACCCTCGCGAGCCGACGACGTCATCTCTTCGATACCGTCGACCGTGCGGATCGCTTCCTCGATCTTTTCCAAAATCCCTTGCTCGATCTCATCCGGACTCGCGCCGGGATAGACCACGGAGACATTGAGCACGTACAGCTCGAAATCAGGCCAAAAATCACGACGTAACTGGTAGAGACTCCAGGCCCCCAGCAGCAACGTCGCCAACATGATGACATTCATCGCCTGCCAATTCTTGACGCACCACGCGATGACCGATCTCATCCGGCCACCTTCTTCGTCGCGGCGTCTTGGTGAGACGCCGGCTCGGGCGCGGCCAATGCAGGTCCCGGCTGATCGGATCCGGGTTCCTCCGGAACTGCCACGGCCGCTTCGGCACTCGCCGACGGCTCCGGCGAGCCTGCGATCGTCAACTTCATCCCGCTGCGAGGGTCGCTGACCGGTGACACGATCACGGACACCACCTGACCTGGATGATCAGCCTCGATGGCGGCGGCGTCGACGATGACAGTGCTGCCCTCACGGCTCACGATTTCGACGTCTTGAATGCGCAGTTCGCCAGCGATGTCGAGCCAGACACGATTGCCCGGACGGATTGCGGATTCAGAAATTTGATAAAGTTTCCGCTGCGGTTGGGCGAGCAAGTTCACGGACACAAACATCCCACGCATCAATCGCCGTGGACCATCGCCGCGAGACTCCGAGACCTGCGATCCGATCACCGCCTGCATTTGGTCCGGCTCATCGACACGAAACAAACAAGGATACGTTCGCGTCGCCACGTCGATGCCCGCCCCATCGATTCGTTCCAGTACCGCTTGCCACTGGTAAACTCGCGTGCCCAAGCGATACTGGATCGTTGCCGGTACCGCAGGAACGCGATCATCGCGGAGCGCCGCCTCGGCCTCGCCGAGCGAGATGTCACTGACGGCGTTCCATATCCAGTACATCTGCTGGACCGTCAAGTTCGAGCGAATCTCGACAGCCGACGTGTCTTCGATCGTGACGAACGGCGACGCCTCGGATAAATACGACTCTTCTTCCACCATCGATTGCACGACGCGGCCACGGATCGGCGACTTGATCGTCGTTCTCGATAGATCCAAGTTTGCCCGCTCCAACTCGACGCTGGTCAACGATTGTTTCTCCACAATCAATTGACGCTGGGCAACCAACTCACGGCGACGGTTCTCCAGCTCCACCAGCGAAGACTTGGAGATCAGTTCCGAGCGGCGGGCGACATCCACCTCCGCCATCGATGCGGCTTGGCGCTCGACCAACGTATCGGCTCGCGTGCGTTCGGTCTTGGACAACGCGACCTGCTCCGAGGCGAGTACCAGCAATTGCTTGGTGTTCTCGATGCTGACATCGATCGCCCCAAGCTCCGCCATTTCCTGGTTCTGCTGGCTCTTGAGCCGCCGCACCTCCAATTCGTAAACGGTCGGGTCGATCCGAATCAGCACCTCGCCCGCGGCGACTTGTCGACCATTGCGAAGATTCGGCGATTGCTCGATGACCCGCCCAGCAACCTCGGTCGCCAGCCGGATTTCTCGAAGCGGGACGACGATCCCATTGGATGCGATCGACACCGGCCCCTCGTGCATCCGCAGCGTTTCCGTCGTCACCACCGTCCCAGCCGTCTTCGGTGGCTTGGATCGTGCCGGCCGCGCCCGTTCACCCAATAGCGTGTAGCCGAAAAAACACGCCCCCAGCACCGCGATCGAGACGGCCACATTGACGATGATATTCAATGCCGATCTCGAGGGTCCCGGCACGCTGGACTTGGACTCATTGGTGTTCATGCACGACACATGCGGGGGCAGCGGGGCGAAACAAGTAGTAACCCCGATTCGTCCTAGAAAGTTTCGGGAGCTCCATCTTAATCGAGAAAACCCTCCCTCAAACTAAATCAATGCGGGTTTACCAACTGCACGTCGAACGGGGACGAACTGACCCACGCACGCCGCGGGCGAGGGCTTGGACGTCGCCGCGGCAAAAGAAAACGGCTCGAGGGCTGAAGCCCTCGAGCCGTTATCACTTCATTTCTGTCGACGGATCGAGAGGTTATTCTTGGCCGCTGCCGAACATGGTATCGAGCGCGTCACTGGACGGTTCCACGGTGGGCTTCTGACTCGCCGCTGGCCGCTCCTCGCTACCCGCGAGCAGTGGGAAGCTTTCTTCGAGGCTCGAAACCGGCGTCGCGGCCAACTCCTCCATCGCTTCGCGGCGGTAATTGACTTCCGCCTCTTGGAAGATTCGGAAACCGGTACCGGCGGGGATCAAGTGCCCCAGGATGACGTTCTCTTTCAAGCCGACGAGCTTGTCGACCTTGCCAGCCAACGCCGCTTCAGTCAACACCTTCGTCGTTTCCTGGAACGACGCGGCACTGATGAAGCTGTTCGACTGGACGGCAGCCTTGGTGATCCCGAGCAATTGAGTACTCGCGGTCGCACTCTTGGGTTTCTTACCCTTCGCCGGTGTACCACCGAGCGTTTCGATTTGAGCATTGGTTTGCTCAAACGCCTCGCGAGGAACGATCGTGCCGACGGTGTAGTCGCTATCGCCCGGGTCCGAAACCTTCAAGCATGTTGCTAACTGGACATTGGATTTACGGAAGTGGAATCGATCCATCACGCTGCCGGGCAACAGGTTGGTGTCGCCGGAGCTCTCGATCTTCACCTTCCGCAACATCCGCGCGATGATGATTTCGCAGTGCTTGTCGTTGATCTCGACTCGCTGGCTGCGATAGACCTGTTGAATCTCGTGCAACAAGTATTGCTGAACGGCTTCTTCACCACTAACACGCAAAATGTCGTGCGGCACGAGCGGACCGTCGACGAGGCCTTGGCCCGCCTTGACGATGTCGCCGGTGTGAACGAGGAAGTGCTTGCCGTGTGGCACGAGGTGCTCGCGTTCGATGCCCGATTCGCTGCGGACGATGATCGTACGCTTGCCACGCTTCTTCTCGGCCAGCAATTCGACCACGCCGTCGACTTCGGCGATGACCGCCGGGTCCTTCGGCTTGCGAGCTTCGAAAATCTCGGTGATTCGCGGCAAACCGCCGGTGATGTCTGAAACACCACCGGTAACCCGCGGCATTTCGGCGAGCACGGTACCGGGAGTGATCGGCGAACCTTCCTTGACCATGATCATTGCTCGTTCCGGCAAGTATTGCACGTCGAGTGCTTTGCCATCGGCATCTTCGACCACGATTTGCGGGTGCAAATCACCCTTGTGGTCGACGATCATCATACGGATGTTGCCGGAGGTCTCGCGTTCTTGACGCATCGTTTCGCCTTCGACCACGTCCTCGAAACGAATCTTGCCGTCGACTTCCGACAGAATCGGAATCGAGTAGGGGTTCCATTCGCAGAGCACTTGGCCTTCGACGACTTTGTCGCCTTCTTCGACCATCAACATCGCACCGGTCGGAATATCGTAAGCCTCGATTTCGCGGCCCCGTTCGTCGACCAGGGTGAGCTCACCGTTTCGGTTGAGAACGACGTTCCGGCCTTCGGTGTTACGCACTGCACGAATTCGTGTCAGCCGCACTTCACCGCTACGTTTCGCCTTGATGTCCGACTCTTCGACTTGCTTGCTCACCGAACCACCGATGTGGAACGTACGCATCGTCAACTGGGTTCCCGGTTCACCGATACTTTGAGCCGCAATGATACCGACCGCCATGCCTTCTTCGACCATCGCACCGGTCGACATATCCATGCCGTAGCAACGGCGGCAAACGCCCAGTGGCGCGTCGCACGTCATTGGCGTCCGCACTTGGATCTTCTCCAAGCCCATCGCTTCGATCTTGCGTGCGATCTCCGGCGTGATCATCTGGCTCTCCGCCACGATGACTTCGTCGGTGACGGGGTTGACGATCGATTGGCGACTGACGCGGCCATTGATCGAGTCCGACAAACGCAATTCGACCTTCTCGCCGCGGTACACGACACCTTTGGTGATCCCTTGGGTCGTTCCGCAATCGTCCAGCGTGATGACCACGTTTTGGGCGACGTCAGCGAGCTTACGCGTGAGGTAACCCGAGTCGGCGGTCTTCAGAGCCGTGTCGGCCAAGCCCTTACGAGCACCGTGCGTGGACGAGAAGTACTCGAGCACGGACAAGCCTTCGCGGAAGTTCGCCTTGATGGGCGTTTCGATAATCTCGCCGGTTGGCTTGGCCATCAAACCCCGCATCCCCGCGAGCTGACGAATTTGCTCGATACCACCCCGTGCACCGGAGTGCGCCATGAGGAACACCGGGTTGATGTACCACCCGCCCTCGCGGACGTCGTTCTCCATCGCCGACATCATGTCCGTCGTGATGGCTTCTCGACAGTGAGTCCAGGCGTCGAGAACTTGGTTGTAACGCTCGCCACCGGACATCACACCGCGGTCATAGTTCTTCTTGTGCTTCATGACCTCCTTCTCGGCTTCCTTGATGAATTTCTGCTTCGTATCCGGCGTCACGAGGTCATCCGTTGCAAACGACAATCCCGACCGCGTGGACTCGCGGAAGCCCATTTGCATCATGTCGTCGAGCAGGTGAATCGTCGCCCGTCGACCCAGGCGTTGGTAACAATCGCTGATCGCCCCCGCCAAGTCACTACTTCGCATTGCGCGATTGTAGAAATCCATGCCGTTGGGCAGCATTTCGTTGAACCGCACACGACCTGGGGTCGTGTCGATGATAGCGCCGTACTTGCCGGACTCGTCATCGGTTTTAAGTTTCTGGAACTTCGGCAAGCGAATTTTGATCTTCGAATGCAGGTCCACGACGCCGAGTGCGAATGCCATGTCGACTTCGTCGTAGCCCGAGAACGTCATGCCCTCGCCCTTACGTCCGGGCAATTCGACGGTCGTGTAGTAGCAACCCATGACGACGTCCTGGGACGGGCTCATGATCGGCTTGCCGTTACTCGGTGCGAAAACGTTGTTGGTGCTCATCATCAACGTGTGCGCTTCGACTTGCGCCTCGATCGACAGCGGCAAGTGGACCGCCATCTGGTCACCGTCGAAGTCAGCGTTGAATCCCTTGCAAACGAGAGGGTGCAAGTGGATCGCATTGCCTTCCACCAAAATCGGCTCGAACGCCTGGATCCCCATCCGGTGCAGCGTCGGGGCACGGTTCAAGAGCACGGGGTGGTTCTTGATGACTTGCTCGAGGATATCCCATACCTCTTCATCCTTACGCTCCAGCATCTTCTTGGCCGACTTGATCGTGTCGGCGTGCCCGAGTTCTTTCAAGCGACGAATGATGAAGGGCTGGTAAAGCTCCAGCGCGATCTTCTTCGGCAATCCACACTGGTGAAGCTTCAAACGGGGTCCGACAACGATCACGCTCCGTGCCGAGTAATCGACTCGTTTACCGAGCAGGTTCTCGCGGAAACGGCCTTGCTTGCCCTTGATCATGTCGGTGAGCGACTTGAGCGGGCGGTTGCTCGAACCGAGCACGGGACGCTTGCAGCGGTTGTTGTCGAACAACGCGTCGACGGATTGCTGCAGCATTCGCTTTTCGTTGCGAATGATCACTTCCGGTGCGTTCAAGTCGACGAGCTTGCGCAACCGGTTGTTGCGGTTGATAATGCGGCGATAAAGATCGTTCAAATCGCTGGTGGCGAAGTTGCCGCTATCCAACAACACGAGGGGACGCAAGTCCGGTGGAATCACCGGGATCACGTCCAACACCATCCATTCGGGACGATTGTCGCTGTCACGAATCGACTCGACAATCTTCAAACGATTGATCAAGTCCTTTTTCTTCTGCTTGCTGCCGGTCTCGGCCAAATCGATGCGGAGTTGCTCGGAGAGTTGGACCAAATCGAGTTTGTTGAGCAATTTGCGAACAGCTTCGGCGCCCATGTCGGCTTCAAACGTGCCTTCACCATACTGCGCACGCGCCGCTCGGTACTCTTCTTCGGTCAACAGTTGTTGATCTTCGAGATCCGTCGTGCCCTTGTCGACGACGACGTAATCTTGGAAGTAAATGACCTTCTCGAGCGAGCTGGTCTTCATCGCCAACAAGTTACCGAGCCGCGATGGCATCGCTTTAAAGAACCAAATGTGGACGACGGGCGCGGCCAATTCGATGTGTCCCATTCGCTTGCGGCGAACACGACTGTGCGTGACCTTCACACCACAGCGGTCACAAATCATGCCCTTGTACTTCATCCCGCGGTACTTACCGCAGGCACATTCCCAGTCCTTCTCAGGTCCGAAAATACGCTCGCAGAACAAGCCGTCTTTTTCGGGACGGTAGGTTCGGTAGTTGATCGTTTCGGGCTTTTTCACTTCGCCGAACGACCAACTCTTAATGTCTTGAGGTCGCGCGAGCGAGATCTTCACCGACGCGTAATCGTTGATGCGGTCGTAGTTGCTGGTTTCGCCAATCGACATATCGTTTTAGCCTGAAGCTGGAATCTGGGATACGTTGGAAAAACATGTCCGCTGGAGGAGGGGCGAGCGGACGATTGGGTTGCGTAAAATCGCGAGTTGCAATCTGAAGCGTGCGTGATTCAGATTGCAACTTGAATGACTCGGATCGGCGACGGATTAAATCTGCCGCTTTTCGAGTTGCATGTTGAGTGCCAAACCACGGATCTCGTTCGTGAGCACGTCGAAGCTGGCCGGCGTGCCGGCTTCGAGCGTGTTCTCGCCCTTGACCATCGATTCGTAGATCTTGGTTCGGCCTTCGACATCGTCGCTCTTGACCGTGAGCAGTTCCTGCAGGATGTAAGCGGCACCGTAGGCCTCGAGAGCCCAAACTTCCATCTCGCCGAAACGTTGACCACCGAATCGCGCCTTGCCGCCCAGCGGTTGCTGGGTAATGAGCGAGTACGGCCCGGTGCTGCGAGCATGGACCTTGTCGTCGACCAGGTGGTGCAGCTTGAGCATGTAGATGTAACCGACCGTCGTCTCCTGCTCGCAAGGCTCGCCGGTTCGACCGTCGGTCAAACGGATCTTACCGTGAGCTGGCAAACCCGCATCGGCGAGGCACTGGTTGATGTCCTCTTCGGTCGCACCGTCAAAGACGGGGGTGATCGCTTGGAAGCCCATCTTCGCACCCGCCCAACCGAGGTGCGTTTCGAGAATCTGGCCCACGTTCATCCGGCTCGGAACGCCGAGCGGGTTGAGCATGATTTGCAGCGGCGTACCGTCCGGCAACATCGGCATGTCTTCAACGGGAAGAATCTTGGCGATGACTCCCTTGTTACCGTGCCGACCGGCCATCTTGTCGCCGACGCTGATCACTCGCTTGGTAGCGATGTAAACCTTGACCATTTGCAGCACCCCGGAGCGAAGCTCATCGCCTCGCTTCATGCTGTTGAGCTTACGGTCGCGGGTATCGATCGCTTGCTCGACATTTTCCCACTGCTGCTTGTAAACCTTATCGACCTCCGTCTTCTTGGCGTCCGTTTTGACTTGATCCAAGATGTGGTCGATGCGGAAGTTGACGGCCCGTTCGGCCACGAACTTGGGGTCTTGTCCATCGGCGAGGGGTGTCCCCGTCGCATCCTTGAACTTCGCACCACCCGCGGTTTCCAGATCACGAACGAAGGACTCGAACGTGCTCGCGATTTCCGCGTTACCTTCGCTCTCGGCAGCCTTCAATTCCTTCTCGAAAGACTTCCGCTCGTCTTCGGTGAGACTCATGCGGCGCGAGAACTTTTGGGCTTCGATGACGATCCCTTCGATACCCGAGGGGACTTCGAGCGAATCGTTTTTGACGTCTTCACCCGCACGACCGAAAATCGCGTGCAGCAACTTTTCTTCCGGCGTCAACTCGGTCTTGCTCTTCGGGCTGACCTTGCCGACGAGAATGTCGCCTGGCTTGACGTACGTGCCGACCTGCACGATGCCGCTCTCGTCGAGATTCCGCAGTGCCTTTTCGGACACATTGGGAATATCTCGCGTGAACTCTTCACGGCCCAACTTCGTTTCACGAATCTCGACGTCGAAGTCTTCGATGTGGATCGACGTGTAGGTGTCGTTCCGCACGAGTTCTTCGCTGATGATGATCGCGTCCTCGTAGTTGTATCCGTCGAACGACATGAAGCCCACGAGCACGTTGCGACCGAGCGCCAATTCGCCCAAGCGAGTCGCCGCACCGTCCGCAATGATCTGGCCCTTCTCGACCTTGTCACCGACGTTGATGATCGGCTTCTGGTTTTGACAGGTTCGTTCGTTAAGACCTTGGTACTTCTTCAAGTCATAGTGATCGCTGCCGATTTCAATGCGAGTCGAATCAGCATAAGTGACTTTGCCCGCACGGCGAGCACGCACGACCATCGCACTGTTCTTGGCGACTTCGCGTTCCATGCCCGTCCCGACGATCGGCGGTTCAGCCACGAGCAATGGCACGGCTTGTCGCTGCATGTTCGAACCCATGAGCGCGCGGTTCGCATCGTCATGCTCCAGGAACGGAATCAATCCGGCCGACACTCCGACCATTTGAGCCGGCGCGACGTCCATGTAGTGAACTTGATCGGGCAACACGATTTCAAAGTCGCTGCGGAAACGAGCGATCATGTTCGGCCCAGAAACCAATGCACCATCCTTGACTTCCGTATCCGCCGGGGCGACGTAGGATTCGCTTTCTTCGTCAGCACGGAGCCACACCGTTTCACTCGTGACCTTGCCGTCTTTGATCTTACGATACGGCGTCACGAGGAATCCATAATCATCCACACCGGCGTAAATCGCCAGCGAGCTGATCAAACCGATGTTGGTACCTTCAGGCGTCTCAATCGGACAAATCCGACCGTAGTGCGAAATGTGAACGTCGCGAACCTCAAATCCGGCACGCTTACGGTTCAAACCACCCGGGCCGAGTGCCGATAGCCGGCGTTCATGCGTCAATTGGCTGAGCGGGTTCGTCTGGTCGACGACCTGGGACAATTCTCCACGACCGAAGAAATAGTCGATCGCCGCAGAAACACTCTTGGGGTTAATGAGCGATCGCGGCGTCATGTCCTGCGCGTCCTTGATGCTCATCCGTTCCTGGACGGTCCGACGGAGCTTCAAGAATCCCTTGCGAAGTTCTTCGCAAGCCAATTCGTCAATCGTTCGCAAACGACGGTTACCGAGGTGGTCAATATCGTCGATCTCCGCACCGCTTTCGCTGTCGAATAAATCGATCAGGTAGCGGATGGTGGCGATCATATCGTCCGGTCGCAGCGTCATCACGGACTCGCTGATCTGTTGACCGAGCTTTCGATTCAAGCGAAAGCGCCCGACCTTGCCCAAACGATAACGGTTCTCGTCGTAGAACTTCTCGTTGAACAGCGTCTTCGCTTTTTCTAGTTGCGGCGGATTGCCCGGACGCAACCGTTGATAGATCCGCAGCAGCGCCTCTTCGTGACTCGCCGTATTGTCTTCCATCAGCGTGTTGAAAATCAACGGAATCTTGGGCGGATCCATGCAATCGACGCTCTTCACACCTGCGGTGCAAATCGTCTCCGCGACTTCGTTGGTGATCTTGTGCCCGGCTTCGACAATGATCTCGCCGGCGCGGTCGCTACCGCTGGGGTAGACCACGTCATCGACAGCAATCTTGCCTTCGATTGTCGATGACGACTTACCACCACTGATTTTGATCGTCTTGGTCTCGTAGAACGCGGCGAGCAAATCGGCATCGGTCGAGTACTTCGGATCCATGGCCCGAAGCAGAGTCGTGGCGGCAAACTTACCGCTCTGGTCGATCCGCACGGTGAGCGAATCCTTCTTGGTCACATTGACTTCGATCCACGATCCTCGCTCGGGGATCACCCGGGCGCTGGGCAGCTTGCGATCGCTCGTGGTGTCTTGCTCGAGCACAAAGTCGACACCGGGACTGCGGTGCAACTGGCTGACCACGACGCGCTCGGCACCGTTGATGATGAACTCACCACCGCCCAACATGATCGGCAGGTCACCGAGGTACACTTCTTCTTCGAGCGGCTCTTCGCGATTCAATCGCAACCAAATCCGCAGCGGCCGACCGTAGGTCAAACGCAACTGGCGGCACTCGGGACTCGTGTAACGCGGCTTACCGAGCTCGTAGTACAAGTATTCGAGCGTCGTGTTGCCGTCGTAGCTGGCGATTGGGAAAATCTCACGGAGGACACTTTCGAGGCCTTCGTTCTTGCGATTTCGCGAGTCCGCATCTTCCTGAAGGAAGGCGGCATAAGAAATCGTCTGCAATGCAGTCAGATCAGGCAACTCAAATGAGTTCAGTCCTGTTCCAAAGTGCCGAATTTTAGTGGGCTGGAGGCGACGCTGGGTCGTTGTTGCCATCGTTGGGGAGAGCTCCTTCACAAGCCGGTAGGTTCTGGCCGCGAAATGTCGATACGTTCAGCGCGAACCATCAGCCTGTTCAATAAAAACAGGCTGACGAGCCAAGAAACTGCCAAAATCCGCCATGGTCGTGCTGCCAAGTGGCTTCTTGAGGCAAAGGGGGTCGCGGGAACGGAACATCGGGCCGATTGAGTCACACTGGAAATTACCAAATCGCTGCCCGAATTGGAAGGCCAAGCGGCCAGATCTGGCGCGAATAATGCTCTTGGCCGAAAATAACGCCATCATCGTGCCGCCACCGCACACGCAAATGATTTTGATGAAAGGGTTTACGTGGCATCGACGGGGCAAATACCGGTCGTGCCCCCCCCGGCAATCTCGCCGCTTTGGCTTGCATCCCCAGGATTTCGCAAGCAAACTGGTCCACTTCAGATCCCCACCCGTCGCTGGGGTCTGCCCTCCTCACCGATCCGGAAATGCTCCAAACACCCGCCATGAATCCGTCCGTCACCCCCAAGGTTGACGTGGTGATGGCCTGCTACGACGGCATGCCCCACCTGCCCGAGGCAGTCCAGTCGATCCTGAACCAATCGTATTCCGCCTTTCGTTTGATCGTGGTCGATGATGGCTCGACCGACGGATCCGCCGGCTACCTCGCCAGGATCGCAGCATCCGATTCGCGAGTGACGGTCGTCCGACAAAAGAACCAAGGCCAGCAGGCTGCGGCGAACCATGGCATCTCGCTCGGCGAGGCGAAGTACATCGTGCGGATGGACGCGGATGACGTCTCGACGCCCCAGCGGCTCGGTCTGCAAATCGAGTTCATGGATGCGAATCCGCACATCGGGATGTCCGGTGGCCAGCTAACGCGGATGGGGTCGAAAAAGACAGGCTTGGTCTCCAACTTACCCCTCGACCATGACGCTATCCTCGCCGGACTGGTCAAGAATCATCACACCATGTGCAATGGCACGACGATCATGCGCCGCGAGCTCTTCGACCGCATCGGCGGCTACTGGGAGCACAACATCTCTGAGGATTGGGATCTGTTCTTGAGACTCGCCGAAGTATCGCAATTGGCCAACCAGGAACATTGCTTTCTGGCCTATCGGCTGCACACCGGAAGCGTCAATGGACGGCGGATCGTCGCCGCCCAATTGCACAACGAATACGCGGCGGAACGCTATCGGCGGCGGCAGACGAGTTTGCCTGAAATCAACCTCGACGAATTTCGCCGCCAACATCGCAGCCACCAGTGGCCGGGCTCGTGGCAGTTTCTGCTCGATTCCCACTCCATTGGCCAGTACCGCGAAGCGATTGCGGAGCTCTACAGCGGCCGCCCCTGGTTGGGTTACTCGCGACTCGGACTGTCCATGCTGATGTCACCCGGCCGGACACTCCGGAGGGTCGGCAATATGCTCGCTGGGTAACGGCAAGCCAGTACGCCAGTCCAGCAAACTCGACTGAAACGCCTGGCGAAATGCGGTTAGCGTCGGTTCAGTTTTTCTTCGGCGCGAGCGGCCTGCAGCGCCGCGGCTTCACGTGGCAACTTGAACTCCGGCCCCGCAGGGAAGTACTGCACGTCGTCCTGCAGGTAATAAGGGCTCGGCAACGTTTGGCCATTGATCGACGACTGGCATCCAGTCATCGATGCGATACCGATTCCCAGTGCGGTCAAGGAAAACGCACAGCGGAAAATTCGTCGGCTCGTCGAGGGGTGATTCATCGTCAGTTACGCCTTGCGATTCCATCGTTGACTGTGGGAGAACTGCTCGTCGGCACTCGGAAATACTGCCGAGAACTCTCATCACAATCGGTATCGGCCAGATAACCGGCACAGCTTGACATCAGTCGCAACAATTTCGAGAAAACGTCACTCGAGACGTGTTTCACGCCTGCAATCCAGGATGCACGTACGGTGACCGGTAGGGACGGGCAAGCAATTTCGTGGCTTCTTCGTCACCGATCGCCGTGTGCGTTTGGGGGTCGAATTGGATCGATCGCCCCAGCGTCAACGCGTTGTTCGCCAGAATGCACGAGGCGCTGCTGATGTGCCCCTGTTCAATATCAGCGACGGGAGTTGAGCGGGTGTCGATGCAATCGAGAAGATTTCGCATGTGACCGCGAATGGCCGAGGCGACGTGCAACTCGAGTGCCCAGTCCTTCTTGTCCGTTTCGTCCGTCGGATACTTGTCCAGCTCGATGAGGGCATCGCCGTGCAGCTTTTGACCACCGCCACGAGGCACAAAGTCATAGGAATTGACACTGAGCTTGAGCGTGCCCTTGTCGCCATAAATGATGCCCGCCCACGGGTACTGAGGATCCGGGGCGTCACCCCAAGAACGGTGCGTCCAGACGACGTTCAAATCCTTGAAACCGAATGCGGCCGTTTGCGTGTCGGTGATGTTGGCTTTGGAATTTTTATCGACGAGGATGCCGCCTTCGCTGCTGATCGTCTCGGGCCAGCCGAGTCCCAATTGCCAGCGGATCATATCGAGCATGTGAACGCACATGTCGCCGACGATGCCATTGCCGTACTCCATGAACGCTCGCCACGAACGCGGATGGACCAGTTCGTTGTACGGTCGCATCGGTGCCGGTCCCGTCCAAGCTTCGTAATCCAAATTGGCGGGCGGCATCGTGTCCGGTGGATTGGCCTTGGCCCGCATGTGGTAATAACAGCAGACTTCGGCGTGCGCGATATTCCCCAGCAGACCCGCGTCAACGATCCTTTCTTTGGCTTCGATCAAGTGCGGCGTACTGCGTCGCTGGGTACCGATCTGCACCACGCGACCGGTTCGCCGAGCCGCATCGAGCATCGCTTTGCTCTCGAGCACATCGACGCCGGTTGGCTTCTGACAATAAACGTCGGCACCGGACTCGACCGCCGCGATCATGCCGAGCGCGTGCCAGTGATCCGGAGTCGCGACCAGCACCAGGTCGAGATCCTTCTCCGCGAGCATCTTCTCGTAGTCGGCATAGATACGGGGCGTTTTCTTAGAGGCCTGACGCGATGCCATCAAACTCTGTGCCTGGGTGAGCATCGACGCGTCGACGTCACAGAGCGACACGACCTCGACCGGCTCGATGTTCATCAACTGCATCAGGTCGCATTTGCCGTACCACCCACAGCCGATCAAACCGACACGACGTGGCTTCGATCCCGGAGCCGCATAAGCACGGGAGGCCACGGCAGCCATGGAGGCTGCGGTCGCACTCGCTTGAAGGAAATCACGACGTTTCATGGTGAATGACTCGAGTCTTGGCGGAGTGGTGAAAGGACAGTGGCAGGTCTTCCGTAGCGGAAGTCGCCGATCATTTGGCGGACGTCAAACCGTGCATTGCCGCACGGCATCGGTCAGTCCCGCGAGGGGATCTTTCTTAGGAATGAACTCGTGCGCGAAGTAGCCCGTGAAGCCTGTGTCGGCGATCGCCCGAGCGATTGGCGGATATAGCAACTCTTGCTGGTCATCGAGCTCGTGGCGTCCAGGGTTCCCGGCTGTGTGGTAGTGGCCGTAATAGGGATGATTCTTTTCAATCGTGCGAATAATGTCGCCCTCCATGATTTGCATGTGATAGATGTCGTAGAGCAGTTTGAAGTGATCACTGCCGACTCGCTTCACGAGCTCAACTCCCCAAACGCTATTGTCGCACATGTAATCCGCGTGATCGACTTTGCTATTGAGCAACTCCATGTTCAGGATCACGTTGTGTTTTTCCGCGACGGGCACGACCTTCTTGAGTGCTTCGACACAGTGCTTCATGCCCGTTTCGCGATCGATGCCTCTCGCATTTCCGCTGAAACAGATCACGTTCCGCCACCCTTCGGCCGCCGTCGCTTCGATCGCCGCATTGATTTTCTCGAGCGCCATATCGTGGAACTTGGGGTCACACAATCCATCGGGCAACGGATGTGACTGGACCATCGTGCAAACCAGCCCGTGTTTCTTGAGCGTGGGAAAGTCCACGGGGTCGAGCAAGTCGATCCCCACCATCCCGAGCGAGGCACAGAACTGCGCCATCTCGTCGAGTTCGATCTTCGAGTAACACCATTTGCAGACGGACTGGTTCAGCCGCCCCTGTTTCGCATCCACCTTCACGTTGCTAGCTCCTTCAGCTGCCTGGGTCACTTGAACTCCACCCGCCAACGCACTGGCCGCGATTCCCGCCGTGATGCTGGCCCCGATCGCGTGGCGACGACTTAGCTTATTCGATTCTTGCACTGGATACTTCTCAAGCTGCGGTTTTCCTGAACGACGCCGAATTGGCCGGGCCATTGTCACTCACCCTGACCGCCGAAGCAACTTGGCTGACCTTTACCCGCTTGCCTCGATCCGGTAATGACGAGTTTTGTGAAACCGAAAAGTGCCCGAAAGAGATGTCGATAGCATGTCAAAACGCCTGCTGGTGTGGCTCGCTTCATGGACGATCGCTGCTTACGTCCTGCTGCTCCGCGCGACCTGCCGCGTCAAGTACGAGAACGACCAACGGCCAGCGTTGAAGGAAGCGGGCCAGAACTACCTGTATGCGTTCCTGCACGCCCACCAGCTCGCCGTCGTCACGCACGGCGAACCCGGGACCGGGGCGATGGTCTCTAAAAGCGCCGATGGTCAACTCATTGTTCCCGCCTTACAAGTCACCCGCTGCACGCCTGTGCGTGGCAGCAAATGGCGATCATGGGGCGGCAAAGGCGGTCTCGATGCTGTCGATTCCCTGACCCGACACGTCATGAATGGCCGACCCGCCGCTATCGCCGTCGACGGACCGCGGGGTCCGCGAGGCCGAGTTCACAAAGGTATCGCCGCGATCTCCCAGTCGACCGGCGCCGCCGTGCTCTGTGTCGTCGCCGTGCCAACCCGCCGCCACGTTTTCGATCGAACTTGGGACCGGCTGCAAATCCCGCTGCCGTTTTCGACAATCCAGGGCCACTTTTCCGATCCCATCCATCCGGTCGAGGGTGAAAAACTCGAAGCGTATCGCCAGCGCATCGAGGCTTCACTCGCCAGCCTCGAATCGCTCGTCGATCCGAATATGGCCAACGTCGCCGACACAACCGCGACCCAGCGAACGCACGTGGCTTCCTCGGCCGCGACAACCTCCGAAGTGACGACGGAACACCACTCGGCCGCCTGAGTCAACTCGCGTATTGACCTTCCTGAGAACCGTTCTCATTAGGCACTTGTGGTCGCCTTGATTTATCGCAACAATGACTGCGTAAATTGAGTTCAGACCACTTGAGCCCCGAGAGTACGTCGATTGAGACGGTGTTGATGAGCGACCTCCCCGAGTCTGACCCGCGAGAACCGCTTCCCGTCGATCAATCGTTGGACTTGTCAATGCAGACGACGTCGCCGCCAGGTGCGGCAGCGCTCCCAAAGATCGTCAGCTTCAAATCGCTGGCCCGTTGCGGTGAGGAGATCTGGATCGAGAACGATGGCCAGATCTACCGTCTCCGCCGCACTCGTCAAGGTAAATTGATTCTCACCAAGTGAGCCTTGTGGGTCGATCGCGAGCCGATGCTATAGTGCTCCGTTTCGCGTTGACAATTTTTGGGTGTGGACGTGTTGATCGAGAGTCAAACGGCGAGCGGGTGGCAGCAGCGGAATACGGCTCGAAGAGCTGCGCGGGCCGAACTCGCATCGCACCAACTCCAGCGGCTCAATGGGTTACTGGCTGAAGTCATCCAGCGACCGTTTTACGGTGAGCGTTTCGGTCCGTTGAGGCTGCCGCTGAGATCGCTCGACGAGGTTTCGCGGTTACCGTTGTTGAGCAAGAACGAGTTGGAATCTCGCCAGACATCGGGGATGTTCGATTTGCCGCGGGATGCGTACGTGCGGTACCACCAAACGAGTGGGACGCGGGGTTGGCCGCTGCCGGTGCTGGACACTGCGGCTGACTGGCAGTGGTGGCTCGGGTGTTGGCAATACGTGCTCGATGCTGCGGAAGTGACACCCCACGATGTCGCGATGATGGCATTTTCGTTCGGTCCGTTCATCGGTTTTTGGACGGCGCATGATGCGCTCGTGTCGCGTGGGGTGATGGTGGTTCCCGGTGGTGGGATGTCGAGTGAGGCGCGGCTAAAATTGATGGTCTCGGCGGGCTGCACCCTGCTGTGCTGCACGCCGACCTATGCCATGCACTTGGCGAATGTTGCGGAAGCATTGGGAATGGACTTGGCGCGTGAGTCGTCGGTTCGGCGGCTCATCGTGGCCGGGGAACCGGGGGGATCGGTGGCCTCGGTTCGCCAGCGAATCGAAACCGCTTGGGGAGCTCGGCTCGTCGATCATGCGGGTGCGAGCGAGATCGGTGCGTGGGGTTTTAGCGGGACCGATGCCGTAGCCAGCGACAACGAGTCACCACCGCCTGGCCAGGGGCTGCACGTGATCGAGAGTGAGTTCATTGCGGAGTGTTTGATGATCGATGACGGCGGCGCGGCGCGGGTGGCTGGTGAAGGCGAATTGGCGGAGTTAGTGCTGACGAGTTTAGGGCGTCGTGGTGGACCAGCGATTCGTTATCGCACGGGTGATATGGTGCGTGGGGTTCGCGAGCACGATCGTGATTGTCGCTTCATTTGGCTCGACGGTGGCGTGCTGGGTCGTGCCGACGACATGCTCGTGATCCGTGGCGTGAACGTGTTTCCGAGCAGTGTCGAAGCGATCGTTCGGGAGTTGATCCCGGCGGCGGAGTATCGGTTGACCGTGCGGCGGCGGCACGAGATGGATCAATTGGAAATCGAGATTGAAGCGGCGGATCCGTTGGCGCAATCCCTCGGCGAGTTGCTTCGCGATCGATTGTCGATGCGCGTTCTCGTCACTACCGTGACCCCGGGCAGTCTGCCGCGATTTGAAGCGAAGTCACGACGTTGGGTCGATTTGAGGAACGAGGAGATGGGAGATGAATGATCGAGAAGTTGACGATTCGGTGACGCCGGTGGCGATTCAGCGCGAAGGCGAGGCAGCGATCTCGATCCAGTGGAGCGACACGACGACGACGAACTGGACCGCCGGTGAGCTTCGCAAGGCTTGCCCGTGCGCGACGTGCCGCGAGAAGCGCCGTGGTGATGGCGAAGGCCAAGCGTCCAAGCCACGAATGTTGCCCGTGCTGTCGGCCGCTGAAGCGAGGCCGCTGAAGATCGAATCGATGCGACCGGTGGGCACTTACGCCTACAACATCGGTTTTACCGATGGTCATTCGTCGGGATTGTTTACCTTCGCGATGCTGCGCCGGATGGCGGACTCACCCAGCGGTCCGAGTTGAGCGAGTTTTGCACCAATCCCGGCAAGATTGCAATTAGAATCGCGGCTGCTCATTGACTTGGAAGTTTCCTCACCGTTTTTTTGTCCCATGCATTTGAAGAATCAATTGGCGATCGTGGTGATCGCTCTCCTCACGACGCCATCATTGGGATTGGCTCAAGACAAGTCCGTCGCTACGTCGATCGAAGCCGACGTGGACGTGATGCGAGAATTGCAATCCCAGGCCGTTCGCGAGCAACTTGCACCGTGGGGGCACTGGGGAAATCAACCGGATCGATTCAGCACCTGGCTCAACCACAGCAACCGCTTGATTCCAGTCTACACGTTCGGCATCACGCTCGATGGGCTGCGCAGTGCTGGCAGCATCTATGCGGACCCCGCGCGTTTGCAGTCGCTGTACGGTGTCGTGCCGGAAGCCACGGTGAATTCGACAGCCGTTTACTTTGACCAGACCGACGTTTACCGCTTACAGTTAGCAGCGATCGAGGCTGGCAAACGCAACATCATCTTGATGGTGTTCGATGGCATGGACTGGCAAACGACGCGTGCCGCCGCGATCTACCGAGCGGGTAACGTGGCCTATGAACGCGGACGCGGGACCGGGCTCGCGTTTCAAGACGAACGCCGTTTGAAGACCGATTTCGGATTGATCGTGACTAGCCCCAAATACTCGGGTGCAAAGTTCGACGTCGATGCACAAACGGTCATCGATCCGAGCAAACCGGCGACGGGCGGGTACGATCCATCGCGGGGTGGCCGTGATCCTTGGCATGAAACGCCAAGGCGAGATTACTTGATGGGCCTCGATCGTGAACGTGCACACACGGTCACAGACTCGGCGGCCTCCGCGACGAGCTTGACGGCGGGCGTCAAAACGTACAACGGCAGCATCAATGTGCGCGCCGATGGAACGCAAGTGGAACCGATCGCGCGAATGCTGCAACGTGACCACCAATTTCTAGTCGGCGTCGTGAGCAGTGTACCGGTCAGTCATGCGACGCCGGCTGCGGCGTACGCGAACAATGTTTCTCGCAAGGACTATCAAGATCTTTCACGCGATCTGGTGGGAATCGCTTCGGTCGCGCATCGGAGCGAACCGCTCGCTGGCGTGGACGTGCTCATCGGTGGTGGATGGGGCGAAGGCGGTGCGGATGATTCCGTCCAGGGTGAAAACCATCTCTCGGGCAACGTGTATTTCCATGAGGAAGACCTCCGCAAAAGTGACATCCGCAATGGTGGTAAGTATGTCGTCGCCCAGCGCAGCAAAGGGGTTGCGGGCTCAGCTTCGCTGCAGAACGCCGCCGAGCGAGCGGCGGCGAGTGGCCAGCGATTGATCGGCTACTACGGCGCTAGCGGCGGGCACCTACCCTTTGCGACAGCGGACGGGAATTTCGATCCCACGTTTGATGCCAAGGGAACCGAACGCTACTCGGCGGCTGATTTGCACGAGAACCCGACGCTCGCGGAGATGACGGACGCGGCATTCACCGTGCTCGAGAAAGCGGACCACGGATTCTGGTTGATGATCGAGGCCGGTGACGTTGACTGGGCGAACCACGCCAATAATTTAGATAGCAGCATCGGTGCGGTCGTCAGTGGTGATGCGGCATTCCGACGGGTTGTCGATTGGATCGTCCGCACGGGGGCTGCTGAGGAGACCGCGGTCATCCTGACGAGTGATCACGGGCACTATTTAGTGATCGACGATCCCGCCATCATCGCCGACGCCGGGCGAACAACGCGAGTCGGTGCGGCCGCGGAAAAGTAGCAACGGGGGCGAAGACTCGACTCACAAAGTTGAGCCCCGCATCTTCGCCCCTGACACCGGTTTTTTCACTCCAACTGGCAAACGCGACGCATTGTCGCTAGTCTGTGCGAATGCGTCTCACACCGGCGGTCGGGGCTCCGTTTCCCGCTCGCCGGCGTGTGACGTTCGTACTGCAACGAACGTTTCAAACCTAAGTCGGTCGTTTTCGCCATCGGTGCTACGTCGAGTTCGAACCATGCGGTTCTAACTGTGCCTGGTGCTTTGGGCGGGGACTTCTGCACACGTGAGTCTTTTGTGACTGAATCGGATCTGCCTCCACCCCGTTCATCCCATCATTTGACTGATGACATGGACGTTCATTTGGTCGATGAGAACACGGGCGTTGATGGTGACCTCGCATCGAAGCTCGTTCGATGCCAAGAGATCATCGAGTACGAATTCAAAGACTCCGGGTTGTTGCTTTCGGCGCTCACGCACGCATCGGGAGCCACGCACCGCTTGGCCAGCAATGAACGTCTCGAGTTTCTCGGTGACGCAATTTTGGGGCTCACGGTTTGCGAGTGGCTGTTTGAAGAGTTCCCCGAGTACAGCGAAGGGGATCTGACCAAGATCAAATCGAGCGTGGTCAGCCGCCGCTCGTGTGGACGCGTGGCTTGCATCTTGGGGCTCGACCGGTGCCTCATCGTCGGCCGCGGTGTGACCCGCAATCGCAGCTTTCCGAGGTCGCTCGTGAGTGATGTGTTCGAGTCCGTTGTCGCCGCGATTTATCTGGATGGCGGGATGGATGTGATCCGACCCCGATTGCGAAAGTGGCTCGCCGGTGAAGTCTTCATGGCGATTGAGAGTCAAGGTGGCGGCAATTTCAAGTCATCCTTGCAGCAGTACGCGCAGCGGGATTTAGCGAGCACGCCGGTCTATCGCTCGGTGCGTGAATCGGGACCGGACCATCGCAAATCATTCTTGATCGCGGCGATCATCGGGGATCGAGCATTCTCGCCGGCCTGGGGCAACAACAAAAAAGATGCCGAGCAGCGTGCGGCGGCGAATGCGCTCGCCGAACTTCATGAGCAACCGCTGCCGCACCCGGAGAACTATGGTCGCCCCGTGGAAGAAGCGGGTTAAGTTCCTTGCCGCAGCAATTTCTTCCAGCGATTGATTTGGTGGCGGACTTGATCCGGTGCTGTGCTACCGTAGCTGACGAACGCGTGGACGGCATTCTTGCTGCCGAGGACGTCGTAAACACTCGCGTCAATTTCGGCCGCGTGTGACTGCATCACCTCAAGTGGCAATTCCGCGAGCGACACATCACGCTGCATCGCTTCGCCGACGATCGCCCCGACGAGATGGTGCGCGCTTCGCTGGGGGATACCGCGGCCGATCATCCATTCCATCAGCGTCGTGGCGTCGAGGTAGCCCTTTTCGAGCCGCGCGGCGATCACGTCGCGTTGCAGGGTGGCACCTTCAACGAGCGGTGTGACGACGCCGAGGATCGCGGTGATCGTGTCGAACGAATCGAATAGGGGCGGCTTGTCTTCTTGCAGGTCGCGGTTGTATGCCAGCGGCAGATTCTTGATGAGCAGCATCAGTGTTTGCAGATTGCCCATCACGCGAGCCGATTTGCCTCGCGTCAATTCGAGCGTGTCGGGATTAATCTTTTGCGGCATGATGCTACTGCCCGTGCAGAACGCTTGCGGTAGCTTCAGGAAGCCGAATTCGACGGTGCTCCAAAGGATCCATTCTTCCGCCCAACCGCTCAAGTGCGAGGCGATCATGGAGAGCACAAACGCGGACTCGACGACGAAATCGCGATCGCTGCTGGTATCGAGGCTGTTCGGAGTGACGCTATCGAATTGCAATGCTCGCGAGGTGATTTCGCGATCGATGGGCAGCGTCGTCCCAGCGACGGCGGCCACCCCGAGGCTGCATCGGTTCACGCGGCGGCGACAGTCCGTAATGCGTTCGCGATCGCGAGCAAATTTTTCGATGTAGGCGAGCCAGTAGTGCGAAGCCAGCACCGGTTGAGCCCGCTGCAGGTGCGTGTAAGCGGGCAAGATGCAATCGAAGTCGGCATCACATCGATTGAGAAAGGCACGCTGCAGTTCCATGAGCTGAGCATCGACGCGATCGAGTGCTTCGCGGACCCACAGCCGCAGGTCCGTGCTGACCTGATCGTTGCGGCTGCGGGCCGTGTGCAGCTTGCGGCCGGTATCGCCGAGGCGATCGATCAACGATTGTTCGATGTGCATGTGGATGTCTTCGAGCTCGATGCGAAAGGGCACCTTGCCCTCATCCAATTCACCCAGGATCTCGGTGAGTGCGTCACGAATTTTTGTGAACTCGTCGGACGAAAGGATGCCCACGTCGGCGAGCATGCTCGCGTGAGCGATCGAGCCGCGAATGTCTTGAGGATACATCCGCGCGTCAAAGGTGATGCTTTCGGCGAAGGCTTCGAGACGCGCATCCGTACCGGATTGAAAGACGCCGCTGCGAGAAGGACTTTCCACGGGAGTGACTGTTCCGGGTGATTTGGGGTCTAATGATCAGTTGGCTTAACCATTCACACTAACCCTCTCGCCGGAAACCGGGGAGAGGGGAACCGTTTTATCACTCAAAACCGGTGCAGTTGATGCGATTTTCATTCGCGCTCACGCTCGTCATTTGGCTCGGTCCGCTGGGGCTCGTTTCGCCGAGAGTCGCGGTCGCGGTGGAGCTGTTCAAAAGCGCGAATGTCGGTACCCCGTACGGGGTCGCGACCATCGCCATCCCGCTGGATACGCCGATCGTCGGCACGCCATTGCCGCCGCTCGAAGTCATCGATCTCAATGGACGGGTGCTGTTTCAAGTCAGTGATGATTTGCGAACCCAAGCCGCCCGACGACCTTCCGAGCAACCCGTTCCGCAACCCGGACAAGGTCGGCTGCTCGGCCGGCTCGGAAACCTGTTCCGCGAGATCGCTAACGGGGACGCACCGCTCGAACAAACCGAGACGCGGCGGACGATGTTCTTGTTCACCGGTGACGCACCATTGACGATCCAAGTGCGTGATTCCCGCCGCGTGATCGGCGAGTACGAGATCGTGCCGACTCAAGACGAGGCCTCGCACTCGGCGCAAATGTCCCAGTGGTGGTCCCGCTACTTGAGTCTGACGAAAGACCAAATGGATGCGGCCGGCTATCCGACGTGGGTCGAGTCGTACTTGGTCGCGATGCTGTCGGGCCGTTTGAATGTGCCGCTACCCGATTGGTTCATGACGGAAAGTGCCGATGACGACATGCTTGTGGACACGATCAAGTTGATCGCGGGTGTCGAAGAGATTAGCAACCGCGTTTTTCGCCAAGCCGCCGCCGGAGTGCCGAGTTCATCCCAACCGGCAAGCTTGCCGCTGCCCCAGGCGCCGACTTGGGCCAATCGGGCGAGTGACATGACCCAGGATGAACAAACGCTCGCACGAGTCGAAATCGAGCCGATAGCGACGCGAGTCCCACCCGAATGCTTCTACATCCGCTACGGCTCGTTCGCGAACTATCTTTGGTTCCGCGATTTGTCCAACGAGTACGGTGGTGATATCTCCAAGCTCGTGACGCTTCGTGGTGTCAAGGACGACTCCGCCGCACGCATGGAGACACAGTTGAGTTTGGTGACGACCGAGTTGACACGGATGCTCGGTCCGTCGGTGATCGAAGATCAAGCGATCGTTGGCCGAGATCTCTATTTGACCGATGGTGCGTCGCTCGGCGTGATCTTGAAATCGTCTCAACCTTTCTTGCTTCGCACTTCGCTTCAGAACGATCGTGCGACGCTCGCTCGCAGCAACGATAGCGTCACGCTCAGTGACGAAACGATTTTAGGACGCCAGGTCTCGTTCATGCGAACGCCTGACAACCGCGTCCGCTCGTTTTTCGTCGAGGATGACGGATACTTCTTGGTCAGCAACAGCCGCACGCTCGTCGAACGTTTTCTCGAAGTCGGAGAGGGTGCGCCGTCGCTCGCATCCAGCACTTCATTTCGGCTGGCCCGACAACTCATGCCGCTGTCACGTGGCGACACAATTTTTGCGTTTTTCTCGCCTGAGATGATGCAGGGACTTGTCGATCCGCGATCGCTCATCGAGCTGCGTCGACGGATGTATGCGAAGGCCGACATTGCGATGGTGCATCTTGCCCGGCTCGCGGCAAATGCTGAAGGGCAACCGCTCGAGTCGGCCGACGATCTCGTTGCCGCCGGATACTTGCCACGAACGTTTGGCCAACGAAGTGATTCCAGTGGGGTGATCACGGTGGGCGACCAAGTGCTCGATTCGTACCGTGGTGCTCGCGGGTCGTTTTTGCCAATCGCGGACGCTACCGTTGACGCGGTTACGGTGGAGGAGAACGCCTGGTACGAGCTGATCGCGGCCCAGTACGACACTCGCTTCAATCAATTGGACCCGATCATGCTGGGGCTGCGTCGCGACGCCGTCGAGGGTGCCCCGGGACTCGAGCGGTTGACGATCCATGCGGAAATTGCACCCTGGGAGCCGGCTAAGTATGGCAAGGTGACCCAATATCTCGGTCCCCCGACTCCGGTGGCCTTGAAATTCGCTCCGGACGATATCGTTGCCATGCAAGCTCACGTGGCTTCGGAGACGCTCGGTCCGCCAACGCACTTGTTCGCGGCGATCAAGGATACCGTGCCGCCGTCACCCGAAGCATTCGATGGGATCATCAAGAGCTACTTAGCGCTTCGCAATATCCCCGGCTATCTCGGGGCTTGGCCGCAGCCGGGTGCGCTCGATCGTTTGCCGCTGGGGATCGGACGCGGGCAACCGGTGGGTCCAGGCATGAATCGTTTGCTCGGCGGGTTGTATCGCTACAGCGGCGGTGGCTTCAGCATCGTGTCCTTTCAACCGGAGTTGTTGCAAGCGAGTTTGCCCTACATCGCCGCGATCGATGTCCCCGATTCCGCGCAAGCTCGCGTCCACGTCGGCAATCTTGCGGGCAGCCAACTCGAGAATTGGGTCAACG
>JBBSJZ010000011.1:0-26565 GCA_038256795.1 Pirellulales bacterium
CATATTCCGCTGCATTATCGCGACGGACACGAACACGTTCGGTGCGAAATCGGACTCCATCGGTACCTCGAGCGAATTAACGCCGGATACCAACTCCACCAAGCGATGCGATAGCACCTTGGCACCCTCGAAGGTCACCAACGCAAGAGCCGGTTTCTCACGCCAGTGCAAATTCAACTTCGCATTCTCGCCGACATGGTAACTGTGGCGATCTGCCAAAATCCGCAGTCGTGTCGGGTCCTTGTCGCCAGAAATTTCCAATCGCTTGTCGCTGCTGACTTGATTGCCGAACTGGTCGATGCTTGACGTTCGCACGATATACGTTCCAGCCTCGTCGAGCACGAGCGTCTGGCGTGCTTCGCCGGCAGCGTCCGATTCGACTTCGTGCGATTGGATTGGTTTCTCGCCGGCTCCGCGCGCGGTTTGAGTCACTTTCATGACTTCGATTTTGAGCTTCGTCGTCACCGGTTTTCCGGCTGGATCAGCCACCTTTACCTTCGTCTCGAACGATTCACCATTGAGATAGACATCTCGCAGCGTCGAAGAAGTGATCTCGAATCCGCGTGTCGCCAGGAATACGGTGTGTGAAGTGTCGAGACGGCGTTCGAGACACGTGGCGCTGAACAACAATGGTTGCGATTCGCTGAACTGAGTCGTGTCGAGTTCGACGGTGACCTTGCCTTCCTTGTCCGTCGTCGCGGTTTCAAAATCACCTTCCGGCCCGAACCGATATTGGATCTTTTCGCCCGAGAGTGGTGTGCCGTAGTAGTATCTCAGCGTGATTGTGCCTTTCACCATCTCACCGCGGAAGTAAACTTGCCTGTCAGAATCGAACGTCAATTCCACGGGCTCGAGTTTGTATTCGCTGACTTGAAACGTCGTTACAAATGACAATGCGCCGACGCGATCCCCCGGCCCAGCACTGGTACGATACAAGTGGACGCGGTAAGTGCCTTGAATGGCGGATTCCGGCAACATCAAGTTGCTATAAGCGGTGCCATAGTTGTTCAGTGCGACCGATTCCGTTTTGAGTTGCCGGCCGCGCGCGTCGAAGATATCGAGTGTCAACTTCTCGCCGGGCGTGAACGTGAAGCGGTCTGCATCGACGTAGCGAACGATCGCTTTCACATGGACCCATTGACCACTGCGATACGCCGGCCGGTCCGTGTACAAATAGCCCCGCGGGGTCAAGCCAACGGCGAAGTCGAGTCCATTCAAGTTCACCACCGTCGAGGCCATGTGAGCTTCTTGGACTGCGAAGACCCTCAAGTCTTGCACCGATTTCAAATCATCAAACGACTTTTGCAAGATTCCGTCTTCACCCGTGATTTCTTCAGCAAACACCTTGTCGCCGTCGCTCACCAGCACGCTGACGCCAGCCGCCGGTTTTCCGCTGAGCATATTCTCAGCAAACAAGAACAACTCGTTGCGCGACGACTTGACGATGATGTCAATATCGCTGACCACAACCATCGTGGTCGCTTCGAGTTTATCGCTCGACACCGTCACCGCAGTCACGCCGGGTCCACCGATGGGCAGTTCAATGTCCCCGTCAATTTGTCGGTAATCGGTGTAATTCAACACCGCGTATTCGAACGTCGAATCGGGATCGATGAGGGCGATGTCGAGATTCTCGATACCCGTGGCAAGGTGCATTTTGCGGAAGTAATCGGTCATGTCGATGCGGTACGCTTTTACCGTCACATGCTCGAGGTTGCGCGTGGTCAGCTTGATACGGGGTTTCTCGTCGCTGCGAAATTTACGTTCGGTCGCCACGGTCAACTCCGGCCGCGTCAGCACCGCGATGCGGCCGGCGGCTCGCGTAGGCTGAGCAGAGCCTTCCTTCTTGTACCAATCGAGTGCCGCCTTCAAATCGCCGAGTTGATATTCGTAGATTGTCGCGATCTCGAACGTCGCCTTCGATGCATCGGAGCTGTCCGGATATTTGCTGACGACGCGCTGCAAGTCCACGATCGCGGCTTCGTACAAGGTTCGCTCCGATTCATTGAGTTGAACCGATTGCGGCGAGTCGCCGTTTTCCACAGCCATCGCCATGCGAGCTTGAAAACGCTCAGTCGCTTCTCTGGACTTCATGTCGCCGAATTGAAGGAGTACTGAGGGTGCTCGCGAATCGAGTGGATACTTGTTGAGAAACGTTTGCCACAGCGATCGTGCTTCGTCGTAGCGATTTTGCTCGCGGGCGCTGTCGGCTTTGGCGAACTCCGTGTCGACGATTCGCTTTTGCACTTCGGGCCACAGCGGGTCTGTCGGATGCAGCTCCAGAAATTCGTTCCACGCAGCAATCGCCAAGTCGAACTCTGCTTGCGCCAAATACTCCCGCCCCAGCATCTCACGTGCCGTCGGTGTCCAGGCTCTAGTCGCTTCTTGTTTCCCAGACGGGGCCGCCAAAGCCTGGGCGCCTTCGTCTCGGTCGAGCAGCGTTTTGAGTCGCTCGATCGCTTGCACATGGCGGCCGAATTTTGAGTAGCCGGTGGCGATTTCGAGTTCCGTTTGCGCGGCGAGCTCGTGCTCGGGGAACTTGGCGACGAATGTCTCAGCCGCTTTCACTCCGAGCTCCAAGTCGCCGACATTCGCGGGGTGGGGTAATCCGTAGGTGTGTGCGATGCGGTATTGAGCCCGTGCTAGGAAGTCGTTTGCCGCCGCGTCCGCCGGCCAGTCGCGAATGAAGTCTTGCCACGTGCGACGCGCCAGCTTCGATTGCCCGGCTTGCAACTGGACACTGCCTAAGCGATAGCGAGCCTCGGCGATCACCGTGGCCGCCGCCGCTGGGTGATTCTCAAGAAACGCTTCGTAGGATGCTGTTGCCTCGCCGTGTTGGCCGAGTTCTTCTTGACATCGCGCGATCCGAAAATCAATGGTTTGCTTGAGCTCGTCGGTCGGACCGAGCTTCACGGCCTCGGAGTAATACGACAGCGCCTGGGTATAGTCGGGCAGTTTTGTTTGCGATGGGTCTTTTGCCGCGACACCTTCGTAGTACCGATCCGCAAACTCGAGATAGATCTCGGCAAGTTCGTTCTTGCGACCGCGGGAAAGTAGCCTCTCCGCTTCCGCCGCGTAGATTTCACCAGCACCGATATACTGTCGCTGCATCACCCTCACGTGAGCCCGTCCGAACCGAGATCGACTCAGCCATTCGCTCTTCGGGTAATCATTTTCCAGCCGTTCGAACGTCGCTGTCGCCTCGTCATAATGACTGGCGTGCGATTGAGAGAGAGCTTGTAAGTAACGCAAGTAATCCGGCGACTTCACGTCGGGCTTCGCGAGTTCCGCCTCGATCAACGCGACCGCGTCCGCGTATTGCCGAGATTGAATCGCATCGTGGACCGCACGCTCGATAGGCGGCAGCCGGTTGATGGCCGGGGAAGTCGTCTGGGCTGGCGAGTTGCCCGAGACCGTGAATGCTAGCAAGACAAGGAGCGCGCGCAGCATGGTGAGTCCTTCGGAGAAAAGAGGAGAACCGCATTGTAAGTGGTGCGATGGCCGAGTGAATCCGTTCTGAGCAGAACGAAAGCTGAATCTTTTTGGTCCACGCCCGCCAACTTGTGGGAAAAGTGGCAGAATCTCTCTTTTCGTGAAACCAACTCTTCGACTACAACTCGATCACTACCCGTGAAACACATCGTCAGATCGAGTTCCGTGATCCCCAGTGGCATGATGTCCGCTGACAGAACTCTCCCGCCGGCGATGCGGATGATTGACCCGAGGCCATGGAGGAGCCAAGCATGTTGTTGGATCGCATTGATATCGACGCGCACGGACCGCTGCAAAGCGTCGAACTAGGACCGTTCACGGAGCACCTCAACGTCGTTTGTGGGCCCAACGGTTCTGGCAAGACCGCGATCTCTCGATTCATCCGCGACTCGCTCTGCGACCGTCGCTATCCACTGGGCATGCTCAGCTCATCGACGGGCCGCGTCGTTTGGGCCGCCGCCGATGGACTCGTCCATTGCCGCCGCGAGAAGGACGGCACCGCCGAGGGTCGACGCAGCGTCGAATTCGAGTCGCGAGGCGATCATTCCCTGCATTTCGAGCCGCTCCAGCACAGTTGGATGAACGCAGCCACATCGAGCACGGACTCGAGCCGCGCGATCCAAAGCATTCGAGTTCCCGAAGCGATCGTTGATTGCGTGGTCACCGACACCTCGATCACCAATGTCGCCCGAGTCGTTTCCGCATGCGTCCGCGCCGGACTCGATTGCGTCGCCACGTACCGTGGATTGCCCATCGACGACGATCACCTCGGCCGTACGGATGACTTCTTCGCCCACTCCAGTGTCGACGCTCGCGCGACCAGCGATCGCAGCCGCGTGCTGCGAGCCGAACTCGCCGATGTCGAAGCGGAGCTGGGCCGACTCGACAGCTCCGGCCACAACCACGCTTCCCTCGTCGCCCGCCGCTCAGCAATCATGGCTCGCCTTGATGAGCATGCATCACGATCCCGTCATCGCGAGCGGACTCAGTACGCGGAAGGAAGCTACATCGATCCCGCACGCGACAACCACTTGCGCAATCGGCTTGTCGAACTCAGCGAACGAGCCGACCGATTGCGAGCTCGCGAAGAACAACTCCGCTACTGGATCGCCGATATCGATCGCGACTCGTATGCCCCCGCTGCTGACCGGAACCCAGTCGACCTGCGCACTGGCGACCTGCGCACTGGCGATAGAAAGTCTCCTACCGCGATGCATGAGCCCGTGCTCACGCCGCACGTCCGTCGTCGCCTCGACGATCTCAACGCCCAACTCATTCGCCTCCGCCGCGCTCTCTCTGAAGTGCGTGCATTGCGATCGTTGATGAGCGAGCGTCGTGATGCGTACTCAACGCCACTCGATGACACTTCGTCGCGTCGTCGCCGTTATGAAGGCTTCGCACACGCGATCGATCACTACGACAATCGCTCCGGTTGGGACCGCTTTTACGGTGAAGCGTACAAGCCGTTGCACGCGATCGACGATATCCACGTTCGCGTCGAAGCCGCCACGCGTCAAATCGATTGGTTGCTCAACCGGTACGCTGCCACCGAGGCGACGACCGACGTAGCCGCGAATTGGTACGCGTCACTGCCCCAAGCGCTCTCCTATGGCGACGCGACAACGATCGCTGATACCCTTCGAGCGATTCGCAATGACCTAGACCACGTCCGCGTTGAAAACCGATTCGTGGACCGACACGGCGAATCTTGGCTCGTCGGCGCCATCGATCACCTTGTTCGCCATCGTAACGCGATCCTCGATGATGCCACTCGCCAAGAAACGGGCAGCCACGTTGCACCGGCGAGCGACTCCACGCGTTCGGCTTGGGGTAACCCGAGCTGGAGTGTCGAGCGCGATGAACGGACCCTCGAAGTCAATCGCACCCGCCGCGAACTGGACGCATGCCTTAGCGAAGCGGCCGATGTCCGCCGTCAGATGCGTCAGTTGCCCGTCGTCGAGTCCGCACCGAATTTCGTTCGCCATGGCAGCTCGTTCGACCGCGAGTCCTTGCACGCTGAACTACGCGAAATCGATCGCCGCCTATCGGGTTCCGATCGTCGCGAATGGCTGGCCCGTCGTCGCACTGAGTTGCTCGATGCACTACGCGTCGTTCGCCGCCCAATGCGAACCGCGTCGCCTCTGGCGGATCACGCGAGCCGTTGGCTCGTTCGGCTCTCTGCCGGTCGTCTCACCCGTTTGGACTGGGCACACTCCGATCGCCACGTGACCCACGTCCACATCAACGGCCTCGACGAAGCCCAGTCGAGTGCTGCGGATCGTTCGCTCGCGGTGCTCGCCGTTCGCATGGCCGCAGGCGACTTGCTGGCCAAGACCGGACGCGGTGTCCCGCTCGTGATTGAGACCGCCACCGGAATCAGCCACGAATCACGCGACGGTTATCCCGACACGCACGTCGATTCCGCTTGGGATTCGACCGCCTACGCGCTCCGTCAACATAGCCTCGATGGTCGCAGCAACCATCCGCTCGCTGCCGCACTTTTCGACTACAGCCGTGCCGGACGACAAGTTCTTGTGCTCACCGAAAGCAACTCGCTTGCCGACGAGATGGTTCGCGCCGGCGCTCGAGCGTTCCGCTTGCACGCGCAGCGAATCGTACACGCCCATCGTCCAATCTGGCGATCGGAATATCGCAGCGAACAGTACGCGGGACCGCACTCGCACGCGAGTGGCTACGACAATGCTTACGCGTTCGACCACGTCGCGATGGACCACGAGTCACACATCAACCGCGACTTCGATGTGGCATGGCGCGAAGCTTACGGCATGTATGACATGCCACCGGCCTCGCCAGACCGCTCTTACGCCTCGGCACCGCAACACGCCTCGGCAATGCAACACAACTCGTCGCCGCAACACGCATCGTCACCGCTACACGCATCGGCAAACGGTCGTGCATCTGGCACCGCCGAGCGAACGGATTGGGCACGGGACGGCGTCGAGCATCGCGACGGGTACTACTACGGCAACACGTACACGACCTCGCGCGTCGATGCCGGGATGCCGTCGCCGCTCGCCAGTTCGCATTTGCAAGCGGATCACAATGGTCACATCCATCCCTCGGCCATCATCAACGCAGGTCGCCAGGAGGCGGCCCAACGCCCTTTTTTCCTCACCGTCGATAGCCCGATCGACCAGGCCCCGTCGATCGATTCAGTGGCCGCCGCAAGATTGCGGGGACTCAGCATCACGCACATCACGCACCTTATGCATCAGGACGCCAATCGTCTCGCCGATTCCCTTGGGCTCGCGAACGTAGACGCCGCTACCATCCGACGCTGGCAAAATGAATGTCGACTCGTTTGCCGAGTCCCCCAATTGCGAGGTTTTGATGCTCGGATTCTCGTCGGTTGCGGTATCTCCGATCCGGCTCAGTTGGCGGAAATTCATCCGAACGATTTGCTCGTTCGTGTGCAAACGTTTCTGGCCACTGAACGCGGCCAACAGATCTTGTTGAGCGGGACGAGCTATGAATTGTCTCGCATCACGCGTTGGATCGCTTCGGCGAATCGGTCGGTGAAGGAAGACGTCGGTGGAGTCGTCGTCGATGGCAAGCGTGTCAGTGCCCGGCTCGTCCGTGATGCTGGCGACCGCAGTACCGATCGCCACCAAGTCGACGGTGACACAGCTCCGGCAACTCGTCGTCGCCGTGTCATTCGTACCCATCACGCCGATGGCCGAGTCACCGTCACGAACGACTCAGGTGATCGATCCAATCGCCCTTCGACAAGCTCGTCCGTTGCCTCGCCACGTGACTCCCGTCGCGAAACGAAAGAGTCCGGCGAAACGGCACGCTCCGTCCGAATGAATCGTCAAAGCGAACCACGCGCCGAGCGTGAGTCACGCGCCGAGCGTCAGCCCAAATCGCGACGGGATTCACAAGAGTCATCAACCTCGCTGCGGTTCTACTTGCACCGCGAAAGCCCGATCGTTGACGCACCCTCAATCGGTCCACGGATGGCCGAGCGACTCGCTCCGTTCGGCTTGTACACCGTCGACGATTTACTCAATGCTGATCCAGCTCAAGTTGCTGCGGATCTCGGCCATCGACGCATCGACGAGGCTGTCGTGCTAAGCTGGCAACAACAAGCCGAGCTCGTTTGTCGAGTTCCGATGTTGCGAGGCCATGATGCTCAGATTCTGGTCGCGTCGGATATCACCGACGCCGAATCGCTCGCGGCGTGTGAGCCCCGTTCGCTGCTCGCCACCATCGACCCAATCAGTCGCTCGCGAGAAGGCAAGCGTATTCTGCGAGGCGGCAGTATTCCGGATCTGAGCGAAGTTACCCAGTGGATCGGCTATGCCGCCCAGCACCGAGAGCTCTTGGTCGCTTGAACCCGCCGTCAATGAGCGTTCGAAATAAAGCCAGGTCTCGGACCTGGCTTTTTTTGATCCGATCTTTTCCACGCGGTTGCTGATGCGCTAGTAGTGAGGCGGCTTCTCATCGACAAGATCGGACGCCGTTTCCTGAGGCTTGCTGCGTAATTCACGAAGCTGCGACTCGAGCGTCACGATCTTCCGGGTCTGGCGATCCGCCAGCCTACCCAAGTCCGTGACCACGCCATCGAGCTGTTCGACGTGTCGCTGCAGATGAGCGAGTTGGATTTCCAGCTGCGTGAGCCGTGAGCTTTCAATCTCACTCATCGGTTAGACCTCGCCATTAAAATTGGCTGAGCGTCCGCATGTCGCCGCTGTAAAGATCCCGAATGTCGGTGATCCCGTGACGTCGCATGCAAAGCCGTTCGACTCCGAGTCCGAAGGCGAATCCGGTGAACTCGTCCGGGTCGTAACCCACCGACTCAAAAACCGCCGGATCGACCATTCCCGCACCACCAAATTCGATCCAAGTACCGTTCCAGAAGAAGTCGACTTCGACGCTCGGCTCGGTAAACGGAAAGAACGAAGGTCGGAACCGAATCTCAACATCGCCACCCAGATAACTGGTCGCGAAAACGCGGAGTACCGTTTTGAGGTTTGCCATCGTCACATGCTTGTCGACGTACAGCCCCTCCATTTGGTGAAACATCGGAAAGTGAGTACGATCCGCCTCGTCAGGTCGATAAACGCGTCCGAGCGAAATGATCCGCAGGGGTGGCTTGCGTTCTTCCATCACACGGATTTGAACCGTGCTCGTTTGGCTTCTCAGCAGCCGAGTCCCTTCGATATTTCGCTTCGCCAGTGAAGTGCCTTTCGGCTCACCCTGGGCCTTCGCCGTGGCCAGATAGAAATTATCGAGCGGGTCACGGGCTGGATGGTCCTCGGGAATATTGAGAGCAACGAAGTTGTGCCAGGGGTCTTCGACCTCTGGACCCTCCGCCGCTTCGAATCCCATTCGCCCCATGATTTCCATCAGGTGCGAGATCGTCTGCGTGATCGGGTGCGTGTGTCCGACGACGGGCCGCGTCCCCGGTAAAGTTGGGTCGAAGTGAGGATCGACCGACGCATCGACACCGCCTGTAACCCGTAGCTGGGCGGCCTCGAACGCATCAGCAATGGACTGCTTCACTTCGTTCAGCCGCTTGCCGGCAACCGGCTTGTCTTCTTTGCTGATGGCACCGAGTCGCTTTTGGACGTCCTTGAGCACGCCACTCTTGGCGCCTAAGAAACGAACGCGAGCTGCTTCAAGCGAATCCAACGAGGCGGATTCACCCAGCGCACTGCTCGCGTCCTGTTGCAACTGGTCGAGAGTCGCGAGAAATTCGTTCAACGACATCGAATGCCTTTACCGAAGCCCGTCGGATGCGTCTGCACCGACTAGGCAGCCAAAACCGACTTGACCTTGTCAACGACATCCTTAAACCCAGCGGCATCATGGATCGCCATCTCGGAAAGGGTCTTGCGATCCAATTCGATTCCGGCCTTCTTGAGCCCGTGGATGAATTGGCTGTAGCGAAGATCGTGCTGCTGGACTGCAGCGTTGATGCGAATGATCCACAATCGGCGGAAATCGCGTTTCTTAGCGCGACGGTCGCGGAACGCGAAAGCACCGGCTCGCAGCAAGGTTTCTTTAACGCTGCGAATCAGCTTACGCCGACCGCCACGATAACCCTTGGCGGCTTTGAACAAACGCTTCTTGGACTGGCGCCGGGCGGCACCCTTGGTAGTACGCATCGATCAATTCCTTCAGCACTCATGGAATGTGTGCTGTAAAAACAGGTTTCTCCGACCCAGGCCCCAGTGATCCGATGTCACCGGCGTTTCGCACTGGCCGAATTGATTCTCTTTGGACACTGTCCCGCAGGACCGCATCACGTAGTTCTAGTTGCTGTAGCCGTTGAGCGAGTCTTGAATGCTACGCACGTCCTGGCTAGCTACCGTCGTCGTTCCCCGTAGGTTCCGGCGACGCTTCTTCGTTAGGTGGGTTGCCAGGTGGCTTGTGCCGGCATGACGGTGCTTGGCCTTGCCAGACGCAGTCAAGCGGAATCGTTTCTTGATTCCCTTGTGCGTTTTCATCTTGTTTCCCATGACGTCTCTCTATCCGCGGCGCTTTTTGGGGGTGTGCTCGTTCAAACCGCAGACGATAGCTGAACGCTCGCTTTTTGCAAAGTGCTAACTGGCGTCTCGGGCCCGCGAATCTGGCTTTCGGCAAGCGGCAGTCTCATTGTTACCTTCTCCCTTAACACTCCATTGGGGAACCGCAAGTGTGGGGGGTAAGGCAATCGCGGCTGCTCGTTTTGACGGGCAATGGCTAGCTCGCATTAGCGAACCACGTTCAATTCTTCATTCATCTGACGAGTCGCCATTTCGACTGCAGTCTGCCAGCGTGAATCTCCGAGATTCTCGCGAAATTCAGTCCTATTATGGGCGAAAATGATGTTTCGCGAGCTGTTCACGATTCCGCCCAATCCCTCGGCGTCGAATGCACCCAAAACATCCTTGCCGCTGCCGCCCTGGGCGCCGTAGCCCGGAACCAGAATCCAACTGTGGGGCATCGCACGTCTCATCTCTAGGAGTTGGTCCGGATAAGTCGCCCCCACGACTGCCCCAATCGGACCGTAATTCGACTGGCCGATATGACCGAGGTTGAGCTCCGCGATCAGCCTAGCTACCGCCTCGTAAACCGATTCACCGTCCGATCTGCGGTCCTGCAGCAGTCCACCCCCGGGGTTCGATGTTTTGACGAGAACAAAAATTCCCGCCTCCCGCTCGACACAAACCTCCACAAATGGCTCGATGCTATCTCGACCCAAATAAGGACTGACCGTGAGTGAATCGCTGCCCCACGGACTTCGCTCACCGGCTCCCAAGTAGGCATGCGCGTAACCCGTTGCTGTCGAGCCGATATCGTTGCGTTTAGCGTCCATGATGACGAGTAAACCCGCTTGAGAAGCGTACCGGACGACCCGACCCAAGGCGATCATCCCCGCCGGGCCGAGTTGCTCAAAGAACGCCGCCTGGGGTTTCACCACAGGAACCAAGTCCTTGACCGCATCGATCACACCCGTGCAAAACAAAACGTACGCGTCCGAAATGCCTTGCCAATCCGTTTCTGACGAAATCTCATCACGAATCGATGCGGGCAACTGGTCGACGCGGGGATCCAATCCGACACACGCGACGCTACGCGTCCGCTTGACCGCCGCGGCTAATCGATCAGCAAATTTCACGACTAAGATCTCTAACGAGGTACACCCAGGAATCTAACGACCCAAGCTTGCCCGAAATCCGCCCGTCTCGCCAGTCGGCGAGTCTACAGCCGAGTTCCGGCACAACGGTCTAGCGTGAACCAGCCGCGTCCACTATTCTTCTTATCCCTTGAGGAGCTCGACGTTGCCAAGCAACATCCGCTCACTATCTCAAACGGGCTGTAGCGAAGCCTGGTATCGCGCTACACTGGGGGTGTAGAGATCGTCGGTTCAAATCCGGCCAGCCCGATTACCTTTCGAAATAAGCCCTTTGGCCAATAGGTCAGAGGGCTTTCTTATTGTGGCGAATAGCTCTTCGTCATCGAGAGTGCCGTTCAAACAGATGTTTTCGATGATTCGACGTTTGGCGGCGTAATCAACCGTAATCCACTTGGCACGAAGGGTTTGCCAAAGTTCAAACGCTTGCACTGCGATGCCGATGGTTTCGTTCCGACCACGCTCATCGCGCTCGATTTCGAGGCTCAAAGTCGCCGCTTCGTCGCTCCGTTCACGGGCCTCGTGAGCGAGTCCATGGCAGCTTGCGGGTGAAAGCCAGCCACCAGTTTTGCAAGTCAAAACCAGCCAGTGATTGGAATGGTTTTGGGGGTTTCTTCGGTCGCGTCGGCACTGGGGCCAGGTTTGCGGGTTCGGCCGGTTTTGGTGATTTGGGCGGTGAGTCGCTATTCGCGGAATCGGCTTCACGGCGACGCAGCCTGCAGCTGTCACCGGTGAATTCGACCACTTCGGAGTTCGATCGAGACCGATCCAAGATCGCAACGGCACTCGGCACATTGCCGAGCTGCTTGCCCCAGTCCCCTAGCGGTCAGTTACTCGTCATCATCGTGCTACGAAGTTCGTGACGACGCATGATGATCTCGAACAGGAACTCCGTTAACACACGGAACAACTTGATGAACCAGACAGCAGCCGAGCCAGAGAAGACCGACGCTATTCACGTTTCGCTTCGAGAAGCCTTCTGGACTTGGTGCCGCGTGGCTGCTCTCAGTTTCGGTGGGCCTGCCGGACAGATTTCCGTGATGCACCGCATTATCGTGGATGAAAAGAAGTGGGTCGGAGAAGAGCGATTCCTTCACGCCCTTAACTACTGCATGTTATTGCCGGGACCAGAAGCTCAACAGCTTGCAACCTATATCGGCTGGTTGATGCACCGCACGATTGGTGGGTTGATGGCAGGAATTCTGTTTGTGCTGCCCGGCTTTGTTTCGATTCTCGCCCTGAGCATCATCTACGCAAGTTTTCAGGAATCAAGTTTTGTTCAAGCCATATTTTTCGGCCTAAAACCAGCAGTGATGGCAATTGTCCTGGAGGCCGTCCTGCGCATCGGCAAACGCGTCTTGAAAAATAGCACCATGATCTCGCTCGCCGTGGCGTCATTTGTTGCAATCTTCTTTCTAAACGTGCCGTTCCCTGCCTTAATTTTTGCTGTCGGATTAATTGGGTTTATGGGCGAGCGGATAGCCCCTCAGCGATTCAGGGTACTAAAAGGGCATGGCAAGGTAGGCAAGGACGGCAGAGCTGTAGGTGCATCCATTGAGGCTGTATTGACGGACGTGCGGCCGACGTTGCTTCGCAGCCTGCTTGTCAACACAATCTGTTTGTCGCTGTGGTTCGGCCCGCTAATTGTGATCGGACTGGTGCTTGGGCCGCAGTCCGTTTTTCTTCAGGAAGGAGTCTTCTTCAGCAAAGCGGCAGTTGTCACCTTTGGCGGTGCCTACTCCGTTCTGGCGTACATTGCACAACAAGCCGTTGAAAAATACGGATGGCTGCAACCCGGCGAAATGCTGGATGGACTGGGAATGGCAGAAACCACACCTGGGCCTCTAATCATGGTTGTCCAGTTTGTCGGTTTTATGGGGGCATATCGCAATCCTGGTTCCTTCGATCCGTTGATTGCTGGAATCTTGGGATCGGTGGTCACAACCTGGGTGACATTCGTGCCCTGCTTCTTCTGGATATTTCTTGGTGCGCCCTATGTCGAGCGACTCCGGGGCAATCAATCACTCAGTTCCACTCTTTCTGCAATCACCGCTGCCGTGGTCGGCGTCATCCTGAACCTCGCAGTATGGTTCTCTCTGCATACTCTGTTTCGAAATGTAGAATCGTGGCATGGATACGGGCTCAGGATACTTGTACCGGAATGGTCAAGCATCAACGTCGCAGCCTGCTTCATTGCAGTTGTCTCGCTGCTGCTGACGTTTTATTGGAAGAAGGGCATTGCCATCACATTGGCGACTGCGACCACTCTTGGGGCGATGATCCATTTGATGCTCGGTTGATGGACCAATGCGAACGGGATTGCACCATAATTCTTGCTGCGTTGTTGATTGACATGCCAATCGCTTTGAGTCCACGCCAACGCTGTGCATCAGGCAGGTCCCGGGAGACTTTGCAAATGAAATATGAACGATGGTGCTCTCGTCCGTGCCCCTTCACAAGACTCTCCAAACGACGAATCTCGACCTCCGAAAAAACATTTTTCAATGGCTTTAAGAAAAACGCTGTGAGTCCTTTGTGCAGGGTCGGTTGATTAGGTGGTACTGTTTATCGAGCATGATTTACTCGCTTGTACCGAGGATCACGCGTTGGAAAGATTAGGAGGCACGCTTAGTCTTGATCTATCGCGGATCTGGTCTGCTCAATAAGTAGTCCATGTTATGGACTCGGCCATCTTCGCTTTCGTCGTTCAGTCATTGGCGATGCAGTACAGATGCCGTTTCGATCGTACGTAGATTGCGTCGCCGACGATGGCGGCGCTCGCGTCGACTTCGTCGTCGAGCTTGCTTGTGGCGATCACTTCAAACGTCTTGCCATGTTTCAGCGTCAACGTGGTCCCGTCGCGACCGGTCAAGTAAATGCGATCGGCGGCGGCGACGGGGGAAGCGTAAACCGTCGCCACGTCAGGCAGACGAGTTTGGTCGATGATGAGCTGACCAGTTTTGGCGTTTCGTGAAACCAGCACGCCGTTGTTGGCTTTGACGAAGTAAAGCTGGCCGTCATATAAGACCGGCGAGGATACGTAGGGAGCCGCGTCTTCCTCGATCCAAGTGATCGTGTCGCTGTCGGAGATGTCGCCCTCGGAGGCGAGTGGGATCGAATAGATCGCGAAACCACGATAGCCCGTCATCACGATCACGTTGTCCTCAAAACGAACAGGCGTCGGGATCGGGTTGCCCGCTTGCCTGCCGTTCAAGCGGCCCGCGAAGCAGCTCGTCGGATGAGTTGCAGCAACAACTTTCGTCAAATCGGTTTGGCGATTCACAATTACGAATCGACCTACAAGACACTCCCACCACTGGGCAGCATCGACGCTGACTTTGCGGTTCAAGCCCGCATCCTTCCGTACATCGAGCAGTCCGGCCTCGATTCGGAGTTGACGTTCGACGTGCCAGCTTTCTCCGGCGGCTGGTCCGGCAAGGTGCCTCACCCCAAAAACGCAGCGGCCTATGCCAAGCCGATCCAAACCTATTTATGCCCAAGCGATCCCGCCAGTCCTACGACGACCGTCACCGTCAGCGGTACTGATTACACCTACGGCGGCAACAACTATATGGCCAGTTACGGCAGCAATCGCAACCAGAACTACGACTTTCGCTGGAAGACAGACGGGCTGTTTTTCGAGCCACACAGCGTCAAGTTCAATCACGTTTTGGACGGATTGTCGAACACCGTCATCATGAGCGAAACGGTGCGTAGCGAAGGCCCCGATCAAACTTTGCCCGCCGGTGCTTTACCTCGCAAGCCTTACATGCTGACGCTCAACGGATCGTCGGGCGTTGGCACGACGATCGGCACGTTTCCTGGGATGCCGGCGGGTGGCGTTTGGGCCAGTTTCGCAAACGCCGATGGCATGATCGAGAATCCGAACGTCGATTCGTTTTGGAACACGTTCACGAATTGGCGCGGTGGTTCGAGCCCAGCCCTGCGCGGTCGCGGAATGAGCTGGGCGTTCAACGGCGCGATCAACTCGATGACCAACGGATATCTTTCGCCCAACAGCCACACGCCTGACATCGTCACGCACTGGACGGGTTATTTCGCGCCGCGAAGCTATCACACCGGTGGAGCTCAACTGTTGTTCGCCGATGGCTCGATTCACTTCCTTAGCAACAGTACCGACACCGAACTGCATCGCGATTTGCACAGTGCCAATGGTCGTGAAGTGATTGAGGAATTCCAACCATGAGTAAGCGAGCTTGGCCGGATTACGCCGCCGTGTGGCGATGGCATTTTTATGCCGGAATTTTTTGCATCCCCTTCGTGATCGTGTTGTCGGTAACAGGAACGATCTATCTGTTCCGGCCGCAAATCGAAGCGTGGCAAGAACAGAAGTTCGACCGATTGCCGGTCGGTGCGACGAGTGCTGCGCCGTATGCCGATCAAGTTCGGTCGGCGCTAGCGATGTTCGACGGTGGAAAGTTTGCTGCGATTGAAAAATCAACCTTCGCGCCGTCAGACGGAAACATCACGCAAGCGACTCGAGTGATCTTGGAGCGAGACAGCGAACCGGTAGCAACCAGGCAGGGCGAAGGCCGAAGCGAGCGAGTACGTGTGTATATCGATCCGGCGGAAAGTCGTGTGTTGGCGTCGGTGGTCGATCAAGACAGTTTCATCAACGTCGTCAAACGCATTCATGGCGAGCTGTTGTTGGGCAAACGCGGATCGTATGTGGTCGAGTTGGCCGCGAGCTGGACGATCGTGATGGTGTTAACGGGTCTGGTGCTGTGGTTACCCGCCAAACTGCAACTTGCCGGCGTCGTGTATCCAAGGCTCCACCGCACTGGCAAAACGTTTTGGAAAGACATGCACAGTGTCGGCGGATTCTGGGCGTAAGGGTTGATCTTGTTCTTGGTCGTAACGGGTTTGCCTTGGTCGACGTTTTGGGGGGACTACTTCAAGTCGGCTCGTCAATGGACGGGCACGGCGGTGGTCACACAAGACTGGGATGGTGGACATGCCGACCATGCGGATCATCAGACGATGGCGAGACCAAAACCGGCATCTGCGCGACCGTCATGGATGACACGCTTTGCCGATTCGAACAGCTACGACCTCGACTACATTGATCGCGTGGCCGCGTTTGCATCCACCTTGGAATTCATGCCGCCGGTCATCATTTCACCGCCATCGTCGGGCGATTGCATTTGGACGATCAAATCCGAAACGGCTAATCGTCCCGAGCGACAAACGATCCACTTCGATGCCGAGCGAGGCGAACCGACGGCCCATGATCGGTTTAGCGATCGACATTGGGTCGATCAGTTAATCGGACAAGGGATCGCGTTGCACGAAGGTCAACGTTTCGGATGGCTGAACCAGTTGGTCGCGCTGGTGGCAACGTCGGCGCTGGTAATGCTCTCTTTCAGCGGTTTGGTTCTGTGGTGGCGACGACGCGATGGCGGAGGACTGTCACCGCCCGCGACTCGCCGAACCCGCCCTGATGTTTCCACTGGGCGATTGATCGTTTTGGCGTCGGCGGTATTGATGCTAGGCGTCTATCTTCCGTTGTTCGGTGCGTCGTTGCTCGTGGTGCTATTACTCGATTGGTGTTTGTTCTCAAAGGTGAAACCGATCGCCGTTTGGATGGGACGTCGACCTCAAGCCAAGCTGGCTTCAGTGATCCTCTTGCTATTCATTGTCGGTTGTTCCGATGTGGCTCGGCCAATCACGGGTGGTTCGCGAGGAACTTTGTCCAGCGGTGGACAGCCGATGAGTCAAATGCAAGTCAATGTTTTCGGCAGCAACGAAAAGTCGGCGACCGCAATCGGACGAGGGTATGTGGCGTCGGATGGTTCGTTTGAATTGGTCGGCGTTGATGCTTCGTCGTCGTTGGTGCTTCTGCCAGGTACCGGTCTGGTCGGAGCCGCGATTGTGAACCTGCTGGTGCTTCCGGTCCTGTATGGTCTCCTCGCCCCCAAACAAATCGAGTGACCACGAATCCCGCAAAAATGTTTTACGATCGCATCAGTCGTGCCTACGACTTGATTGCCGATGGGTGCGAACTCGTGGCTCTCGAACACGGCTAGATGTTGCTGGACGGCAAGCGTTTAAGTTTGAACGTACATCTAAATGCACACGCACTTCTTGCAAATCGTCGATTGCCAACTGATTTCGCGTGAAAGCCTGGTCGCAAACTTTATGTCAAGCGACTGCGGGGCAATCAATCACTCAGTTCCACCCTTTCCGCAATTACCGCTGCCTTGGTCGGTGTCATCCTGACGCCTTGCAGTATGGTTCTCTCCGCATAGGCGGTTTCAAAAAGTTGAATCGTGGCATGGGTACGGAGCCAGCATACTCGCACGTCGCTCGCATCTGCCGACGCCGTGCAGGCGCACTTATCTTGTGAATCCAGGCGGCTACAATACCTCGCGACGCCTGAAACTCGGTAGCTTTGTCGCTGCCGGGACTGCGGTCGTTACCCACTAAAATCGAGACAGGAGATTTTACGATGCACGCAACTAAGAACGATATTCCAGCCGAAAAGCGGAGTTCCTTGGCCCAGCTTCTCAATGAGGAGCTCGCTGATCTCATCGACCTGGGACTTCAGGCCAAGCAGGCCCACTGGAACGTCAAAGGACCGAGCTTCATTGCCCTGCACAAGCTGTTCGATGAAATCGCCGAGGAAATTGAAGCTTACATCGACGACGTGGCCGAGCGGATCGTGGCGTTGGGCGGGACTGCTGAAGGTACAGTTGGCATCCTAGGAAAACGGACGAAGCTGCCTGCTTATCCGACGAACATTTTTAGCGGACGTGATCACGTTGAGGCGTTTTCGACTGCCTTGGCTGCGGCGGGTAAGTCGGTGCGAGCCTCCATCGACAAATCAACGGAACTCGGAGATGCCGATACTGCTGACTTGTTTACGGGGATTTCACGAGGAATTGACAAGAGCCTCTGGTTCGTTGAGGCCCACTTGCAAGCCGAGAAATAGACGAACACATTGCTAGCATCCAATCGCTCCAGCTTCGAGAGACCCTGCGGCAGTGCCGGCCAAGGCCCGGGGCGATTCCCGGTGAACCGGTCGAGTTGGCGAGTCACACTACCGCAAAGTCTGGTGCGACAGCCTCTACTGGGCAAAGTCTGGACGGAACTACGACCAATGGTCCACGAGTTGCATGGCAAGTGAAGGCCGCCTCCCCAACTGTTGTGAGGCGTAAACCTTCAACCCCACGAACTAGGAAATCACCAATGGCCAAGAAAGCAACCTGGACAACTGAGCATGACAGCACTTGGGCACGTATCAAGAAGGCGTTCGCTAACGACTGGGAACAAACGAAGGCGGACTTTGGCGTCGATGGAAATCGCGACATGGACCAAGATGCCGACGATACGGTGAAGCAAATGGTCGGCAGCGACGACGCCTTTGAAAACCGGGAGCAAGCGTTTCGGTTCGGTCACGCTGCCCAGCACCACTATCGCACGGATTATCCGAAGTGGAATGAAGACTTGGACAAGAAGCTGCGAGCCGACTACGACGGCAACTACGACACAGACCGTGACTACATCCGTCATGCGTACGGTTACAAGCAAGTTGACTGATTGCCGACCATCTCGGAAAGGGATTCGCCCGTATTCCATGACTCGTTTGGGCGCATGGAGTCCTGGCGGATCCCAACACCGTCGCAAACGCGCATCCGTGCTCATCCACCGTGCGTGAACTCAATCGCGCTATCGACTAACGTGATTGAAGTTCGCTGCAGTCGTTTCCGCTGTGTGATGTCGATCGTAGCGAGTGCGGCCTTTGGTCGCAAACAAATCACCGCCTTCGGTAGCCGGTGATGTGCATTCACTTTATCTCATCGGTCGCGATGATCAGGATGAAACCGTGAGTGGACTTCGCCGTGTGAAATCGGCGTGCCAGCGGGCACGCAGGACATCCGACCGGCATCTGAGCCCGCCTGCGCACCACGACTTTGGCCATCGATTTTTCGAATCAATCTGCGGTCGATGACGATCCGGACAGCGCTGGGCCGACGATTGAGTTTGCGATCGAGGCATTCGGTGGCCTGAACACGAACATCGCTTCGCCGCTTTTGCCAGAAACGTTGCCGCCGTTTGGTACGCTAAATGCTCCAAACGGTACTCTCGAGCGTCTGCGGGAAATGCTTCTCTCGGAGCACCGCAGCGTAATCAATCAACAACTCCCACCCGACGAGGATAATCATGGCTACGAAACAAGAATTGAAAGGCGACTGGAATCAAGTCGCTGGATCTGTGAAGGAAAAGTTCGGCCAGTTCACCGATGACGAATTGCGTGAAGCGGAGGGCAACTCACAGAAACTGATCGGGCTGATCCAGGAGAAGACGGGTCGAGGACGCGAACAAATCGAAGCATTCGTTCACGATCTCTACGAACGCTGCGGCGCGCAGTGCAACCATCTCACCGGTGCTGCGTCGCAGTATGCCCAGTCGGCCGGCGATGCAGTGCAGCGTGGGTATCAGCAAACGTCCGATGCGATCGCAAGGCGACCCACCGAATCGGTGTTGGCCGCGTTAGCCGTCGGGCTTATCGGGGGCGTGATGCTCGGGATCTCGATCGCTGAAGCACGTCGTCCCGAACCCAACTGGCGAAACGGCTGGCGCGGGTAATCTGGCACGCTTCGACGGAAATCGTTAGCGCCGCGAAGCGATTGATTCTGGAACATCACACCATCAAAATTCCACTTTTCACATGAACCCTTCAGGAACAATTGAATGAATACTGCTACCAACAAACCATCATCCCCGTCCGCTGTTCAGTCCTCCTCCGGTGCATCCAATGTCGCGGTGGACCAGCTCCAGCGTGCAGGCCAGCACTTCGTGGCTGAACCGGCGAAGGACATCATGGCCGTGTTGAAGGACTACGTCCGTGAAAAACCAGATGTCGCAGCCATGTGGTGCTTCGGCGCAGGCTTGTTAATTGGCTGGAAACTTCGCGGCTAGAGTCCGAAGCGGCATTGAGCAACGATTTATCCGTCGCACGCGAGTGCGACCTGCTGATTGAGCGCTAGATGGAGTGGCGGGAACGTGGCCCTCGACGTTACGCACGCGGTGAAAGTCGCGTGAAGCGGAAAACTCCGAGTTGGACCACGGTGACCCGTCGCTAGTCATTGAAATGCTGCTGGCCGCTTGTGCTCGGATTGTATCCCGAAGTCCAGGCGCAACCACGTGCTTGTTGTGCGACAAAGTTGCATCGCCCAGTATCACCAAAAGTTGTTTCGTGAACGCAAGTCAAGCTGTGCGCGAACACGGGCCCGAGCAGTGGTGGGCAATTAGCGGACATGTCGAACCAAATTCGTTGCAACTGGAAGCTGATGGTTTGGTCGTAGTGATCGTCCATCGAGCGGCGCGAGGCTCGGCGGGCGAGCTTTTTGAAAATGAGCGACTTCTTCATCGCTTCGGTTTGGTGAAGGCTTGAGTGCAAGTCATCGGGGATCACTACGTAATAAAGAGTGCAACTGGGTGGAGTCGCCAGTATTCCAATTGCTAGGTAAATGCATGGACGTCTGACCAAACCTAAACTGTTTTCGTCCAGACAAATGCAGTGAGTGGGGGTAGATTCATCGGTATTAATTCGGTCGTGGCGGGTCCGAACAGAGGTCTTGCATAGTTTTTGACGTCGGATCGAAATTGGTAAGCAATGAAGACGCCACCGGGGCGTAATACTTCATAAATGGTTTGTACAATTGTGATGGCGACGGGAGCTGGAATGCTGCTGAATGGGATTCCCGACACCAGCACGTCCGCTTGACCAAAGTCATCCTTCAAGACCATGTCGAGCAAATCGATGGCGTCAGCGAATTCGACTCGCAGGCGTGGATCTTGAATAGCGTCCAGGGCTTCCGAAAAAACTGCGGTTTTCTCGATCGACAGCAGCTTCGCATCAGGTCGCATGTGCGCGAGCAGAGCTTGAGTTGTCCCGCCTGCGCCAGGGCCGAGTTCGATGATTCGACCTGCATGGCGAATGCTGTCGCGGTCTGCTAAATGTTCGTTCAAATACGGCGAACTGGGACAGAGCGTGGCGACCTGGGTCGGGTTGCCGAGCCAAGCTTTAAAGATGAGCCAGGTGCGCTGCAGGAACGTCGGTGCGCGAACGAGGCGAGCACGGTTAGCGGAAATGGCGTGGTTCATAGAGTCATGCTCGGTAATGAGATTCGCCAGAGAAACATTGATTAAAAAGAATCATTGGGGGGTGTAGCTCTAGCGTTCTCGACTGCTTGCAACCGTCATGCCAATGTGGCACGACGATTGCGTTTGATGAGATTGCGTTTGATGCTACGTGGGCGAAGCGATTCGCTTTGATACTCAGGTAGAACGCGATGTAGGGCGGAAACAATGAAGCGGAAGGACGTTTCGATGTCGTCCCTCGCCCGCGCGTCGAGATGGAAAATTTTCGGATTTGGGCAAAGGAACCGTGTGGGACGATCACAAGTCCTCTTCCTCTTCTAGCTCCCGGTTTCTTGTCGCCTGAATGGAAGATGTAATCCATGCGACGAAATTACTTGTTGCGATCAAGCACTTCTGGAAACGACTTCGATTCGAAACCACTAGGAAATTTTCATTCGCAGTTCGCTCGGACGCTATGTTTGTGATCGATGTGGCATATTGGTAACGGAGTTTTTCAGTGCAGAATCGCTCGAGCGATGCAAAGAGTGTGCCGAAAGGAACGTGTTTTGCTTCGTGGTGGAACTCGCCAGAATTCTTTTGCTCGGTTGAGCACGTGGATTGGAATTCTCACGATTCTCAACAGAGGACCTTCGCGATGATTGGATACTTCAGACAAACGTTCGCTGAATTTTCTAAGAATAACTGTGGAATGTTAGCTGCTGCGCTGGCTTACTACACGGCCTTCGCACTGCCACCACTGCTGTATCTGCTGCTGACAATTCTGACGTTCGGCATATCGGTGATGTATGACAGCGAAGAGGCTGAACAGCAGGCTCAAAGCTTGCTGACCACTCAGGCGGCTCAAATGATGGGCAACCAAGCGATTTCCGATCAGGTCTCCACGATCATCGAAAGCAACGAAAAGAGCAGTGGAAAGTGGTGGAAGACTGCACTCAGCCTGGTAGGCATCGTCATCGGTGCCACTGGCGTCGTCGCCGCTCTGCAAACGTCACTGAATCAAGTTTGGGGAGTCCAGCCTGACCCCGAACGTGCCGGAATCAAAGTCATGATTAGCAAGCGACTGCTTTCGTTCGGCATGATTCTTGGACTCGGATTTTTACTGTTGGTCTCGCTCGTTGTCTCTTCGATTCTAGCTGGGCTCGGTGATCGAGTCGGCACGTTGATCAATGCACCGGCGATCGTCGCGGAGATCGTCAACTTTTCCATTCAAGCAATTGTGGTACTCGTTATTTTCGCTGCGATTTTCAAGTTCATGCCTGATGCGAAAGTCCAGTGGAAAGATGTTTGTGTGGGCGCTTCACTGACGACGTTCCTTTTTCTGCTAGGTCGTTACGCCATGCAGATCTACTTCAGCTACAGCGAACCAGGAGCACAACTCGGAGCCGCTGCGGCATCGTTGGCAGTCCTGTTGGTCTGGGTCTACTACACCGCGATGATCGTCCTTTTGGGAGCTGAAGCCACTCAGGTCTATGCAGTTCGTTACGGCGACGGCATCCAGCCCGAAGGCCACGCCGTCCGAGTTGTCCAACAAATCAAACGCCCGTAGTAGGCTTCGCCAGAATTCCATTCTGTTCCGGTGCAGCAATTCTGGCGAATCTCACTACCTTTGGAGAAAACGAATGTTCAAGTTATTGACCCTGATCTCGCTAATGACACTCGCCTCATTCGCGGCCGCAGCAGAACCTGAGCTAAAGACAGCGGCAGAGAAGATTGTCGAGAAAACGAACAATTTTCGCAAGGAACATGATCTGGCGGAAACTGCAGTCGACCAGACACTGCAACAAACCGCGCAAAAGTTTGCGGACTTCATGGCTGAATCCGGCAAGTATGGGCACCGTGCCGACGGCCGCACGCCAGCCGAGAGAGCATCGGCGGCTGGGTACGACTACTGTGTCGTGCGTGAAAATATCGCGTTTCGAACGGACACTCGTGAGTTGACGACTGAGTTTTTGGCAGAGCATTTCACGCAAGGTTGGATCGACTCACCGGAGCATCGAGAGAATATGTTGGCTGACTATGTAACCGAGACCGCGGTAGCCCTTGCGAGTGATGATGGAACCACGTTTTACGCCGTGCAACTCTTCGGTCGGCCCAAGGCGATGGCGTACGAAGTGACAATCCGTAACCAATGCGACTCAGCTTGGATGTTGCGTATTGAGAGTAACGGTGGCAGCGAAGAGATCGAGATTCCAAAGCGTGGTCAGCTGCGAATGAAACGTTGTTTCCCAATCACGCTGTCGATCGCAGATACCGACGCGAGAAAGAAGGTCAGCGAAACGTCTGAGCTGGCAATTCACGAGACGGCGGGTGGACCAGCATTTCAGTAGCAGAATTCGCCAAAATTGCGTCGTTGCCGTAGCGGAGCCGCTCGAGAGTTGCGGCCCTAACAGTGAACGACAGTCTTCGCGAGTTCTGAAGCACGGTAGATGACGGGAAGTCAGAAATTAGGGCGAATGCTACTACAATTCTTCGTCGAACACTCGTGTTATCACGCCCCAGAACTTGCGTTTCCAAGTGTCAGGTTTAGGGCCGTGGACACAGCGGTCGGCCAGCGACGAAAACCAGTCGGCCATCTCGTCGATCTTCGTTTGATCAAAAATACCGATGACGAGCTCGTAATTTAGAAAGAAGCTCCGCATGTCAAAGTTCGCCGAACCGCCGTAGACAACTTCCCGATCAATCAGGACCATTTTTGCATGCACCATTTTGTTCGGGAAGCGATAAATCTTGGCACCAAGTGCGTGCAAATCAGTCACATAATCTCGCCTGGCGTAGTCAGCGGGTAGCATGTCTGAGTCGTCGGGGTAGATGATCTGCACATCGACACCGCGTCTGACAGCCATCGCCAGCGAACGCATCGCCATCGGCGGAGGAACGAAGTAGGGAGTGATGATCCAGACTCGCTCCTCCGCCCGATTGATTGCCGTCAGCCAGAGATCGTCAAGCACTTCTTTGGGACCGTCCGGACCGACCGGAATCACTTGCAGCGTAGCTTGGTGCTCATCCGACTCCGCGATTTGCAGAATGTTGGTGGTCGATTGCTCGACAAGATCTTCGGTCGCAAAATTCCAATCAGACAAAAATACGGCTTCGAGTTGTCGAGCGGCTGTGCCGTCGATTCGCAGCCCAAAATCGACCCACGTTTCGTCGTCCGGTGTCGGTGTCATCTCGTACTCGACGAAGTTCGCTCCTCCCAGGAACGCACGATCGCCGTCCGCGACTGCGTACTTGCGGTGGTTGCGGAAATTTAGGTAAGCGAACTTCGCGATATTGCTGAGCGGTTTAAAGCGGGTCGTGTGCCCGCCCGCGTCGGTTACCCTGTTGAGCAAGTCGTCTGGGAACATTGCCGATCCGATACCGTCCACCATCAGCCGAACCTCGACACCGGAGCGAGCTTTCTCGCACATCCGATCAATGATCTCGATACCAACCTTGTCGTCGACCAAGATAAATGAATGAACGAATAGTCGCTTCTCTGCGGAGTTGACGACGTTGAACAACGCTTCGTGCATCGCCTGGGGCGTCGAGTGGACGACCAAACGGTTGTTCTTGCTGGGTTTCGTCAGACCACGGATCGTGGCAATCTTTGCCAGTGAGCTTGTCGTGTCCGCGTCCTCTTCGTCAGGTTCCGGCAGTACGACGGTTTCGCGATTATCATGCTCCGCCGAAATCTTTTTACCCCCGAAAATCAAGAATAAGATGAGTCCGACCGGAGGCGTTGCGAGTAGCAGCAACAGCCAACCGGCTTTGCCGACATTGTGTTTCTCGCGGCGTCTCATCGCCGTCAACGCAATGATCGTGCAAAACGCACCGACGAGCATCGCTAGATAGATGTAGAAATAGAACATGGCTATGGGATTCGCCTGAACCCCTCTCTTTCAGGATGCTGCAGTGAAACTCTGGCGAATCCCAGTACCTTTAGAATCGGTAGATCGCTCCGATGCCATTGTTGGTGGTGCGGACGATTTTGCCGCCCGCTTGCAACGTTTCTCGGACAGCGAGGTTGACAAGGTCGGTGTTAGCGGAGTCGTCAAAGCTTACTTTACGGGAGTCACGATCAAACGTCCCATGCTGCGAATTTACGTCACCGAGTAACAGCGTCTCGACACGCCCATTCGCAGCTTGCTCAACGATCTCTTTCAAGTCGCTCGATCCAGTGTCGTTAGCGATCGCCGTCCCCAACTTTTCTAGGATCGACTCGGAAGATTTCTTTAACAGCGAGTGCGATGTCTCGACGATTCGGCTCTTCAGATCCTGGTCCTTTAGGCCATCGGGACTGGCGTGAATTGAGTCTGCCACCTCAACATCCGTTGTCGACGTAAAGTGCCCAGCGACTTCCTTAGTTGCTAGCACGACCAACGGATGGTCCGTATTGTAGATCACATCGGCGACCATCCGACCAACGCGAGTCAGATACATGTCGCGATCGGCGGCGATCTTGTCCTCTCCTTCACCTTGACCGTGATACATGGCCGTCGATCCGTTTGCCGGGCCAGACGGACCCCCGCCAGTGCTTGAGTGCGTTGAAAATTGCAGTTGTTCTTCGGGATCACGCTCGGTGACAAGGTCATTCATCGTCACAGGGAACGAATCATTTGAAATCTCGTTCGCTTGATGACCGTCACACGAGAACAGTCGAGCACGTTCCCAGCTCAACGCCAACACTCGCGTGCTGCCGCCACCGCAAGATGCAGCCGCAATGGGAAGAGTGCAAAAATGATCCGCCACGTAAACGATTTCGTCGGGGCTGTGCCCTAGCTTGAACTGCTGTTGATCATCTGCAGTGACGAACAACGCGAATCCAGCCGCTTGATTCTGCCAGAACGTATGGTCTCGCTCTAGTTTCGCTAGCCCTCGCAGCCTATCGCGAAGCTTGGCGTCACTATCGCCTACCTTATCGATTGCCGTGTTGAGCAGATTTTTGAAGCGGATAGAATTCTGAGCGGTCTCGCGTCCGCTCTCATGCGTCCGCATCAGAATTGAGACGCATGTTCCAGATTCTTTTCCGATCAATTCCACTAAATCGTTCTGGGTGGGGTTCTCGATCATCAGTTGATTCCTCGCTCTGAAGTTCTGGATTGCTGCTTTTCGATTCGATCATGTCACGAGATCATATAACGCAAACCGAGCAAATATGATGCCACCGATCTTGCGACATGGTACTTGCCGGGATTCCATTCGTCTGAAATGGAATTCGGGGGCAAATCAACCAAGATGCGGGATAGGCCACCAGACTAGTTGAAATTCGTGCAAAGATTGGGGATGGGGTACTAGCAAATTCAATTGGGTCGTGTGGCATGATG
>JBBSJZ010000012.1:0-26300 GCA_038256795.1 Pirellulales bacterium
TCCGAGCCGATGCGTTGGTCTCTCAGTATCGTCGGCTATGTTTGCTCAGGCGTCGCCGCTTGGTGGTTCGGGTTTCGCGACTTGAGTGCCAGCGATCCACGCCTGCTCGCGCGACAGATTGAAAGTGTCGATCCGCGACTTCGCGAAGACTTGTTGTCGGCCGTCGAGTTGGCTGAACCCTCGGTCGCCAACGGTTCTGCCGTCTTCCTCGAACGACTGAAAGGTTCTGTCGCCAGACAAGTCGCGACGTTCGACCCGCGACAATCGTTGCCGCTGAAGTTGTTGCAACAATGGATGCTCATCGCCGCTGCACTCGTGGGTTTCGTCACCGTGTTGTCGTTCGTTCCAACGCTGCAATTCGGCCAGCGGATGGCGCGGGCGATGTTGCCGGGGTTGCCGATCCAGCGAGTGTCGCGAACCGAGATTCGAATCGTGGCTCCGACGCCACCGACCCGCGATGTGGCTCAGGGAGACGCGGTCGGTGTCGTGGTCGAAGTCGGTGGCGCCGGCGCGAGCGAGGTGAAGTTGCAATGGTCCACGGACCGAGGTGGTTCCGGCGAGTCCGTGATGACGCCGCGGCGACTCGGTGAATTTTCCGCCAACTTGCCGGTCGGGAGCGAGCGTGTGGATTATCGCGTCCTCGGTGGTGATTGCATCACGTTGTGGCAACGTTTGACGCCCCAACCACGACCGCATGCGATCTCGTTCGAGGTTCGGTATCGGTTCCCGGAGTATTCGAAGCTCGAAGATGAAGTCATTACCGCCGAGCATGGGGACATTCGCGCGTTGTCGGGCACCTTGGCGGACATGACGGTAACGTTCGACCAACCGGTCGACGATGCCGTTCTACGATTCGAGGGTGGTCGCTACGAGGTACGCCTGAAACCCGTTGATGACGATCCGCTGCGTCACCGAGTCGAATTGCCGATTCGGGTACCGGCGAGCTACAATGTCGACAGTGTCGCTCGCGATAGTGGGCTCAGCAATCCGTTCAGTCCGAGGTACGCAATCACGCCAATCACGGACACGCCACCCATCGCACGCTGGGGTGACGAAGTTCTGCCATCACAACTCGTCTCGCCGCTCGACATGGTCTCGCTCACCGCGATCGCGTCGGATGATCTGCCGCTAGAGAGCGTGCGTCAACTTTTTCAAGTCAATGCGGGTGAGTGGCGCGTGCGAACGTTGGAAGTGAAGGAACCGTCACGTGAGCTCGCGCTGGAATGGAAATGGGATCTCGCCGGGGTCGCCCCACGGGATGACGTATCGACCACCCAGACGCCCGTTGACCTGGCGATCACGCTCTCGCCAGGCGATGTGGTTCGCACGCGGATCGTGGCCCAAGATCGGCACGATCGTAGTGGCGAAAGTCGCGTGATCGAATTTCTTATTGCCGATGAAGGCTTCGCCAAGGACCGGCACGATCGACTCGGCCAGTTCGCCAAGTTGGTGGCGGACCTGCGGACATGGACCGCCAATGCTGGGCCGACGGCGAAGTTAGCAACCTCAAACGAGTCCAAGCCTCCGGCGGGGTACCTCACGTCACTCGCGGCTTCGATCAACCCCTTGCGCGAACCGCTGAGAGAGTTGCGGACCGGCGTCACTCGCTTCATGGCCAAGGAGTCGCTTCCCGGTAATGCCGAACTCGTCCATCAAGTTGGCGAAGCATTATTGGAGCTGGAGCGGCGATTGCAAGTGTCGGTGGCGTTGTCCGATACGCTGGGAATGAATGACCAGGACGATTCCGGCGACTCCGCGACGGCATCGATCGAAGATTGGAAAGAGTTCTTGCGAGAGTCGCGTGAGCTCGAATCATTGCTCAAGCAAACGGATCAGTACGCCACCGCGATCCTTGGTCATCGGATGGTTTTGGCAATCGCTGGCGACGCCGGTTCACTGTTGGCGAGTCTCAATCCTCTGCTCAATGACGAGTTCGATGTCGCCGAAGATCGTTGGCCACGCTACCTCAACATCATCGTCCAGCGGATGCGCGAGATCGGACGGCTCATCGAATCACATCGCGACACGATTCCGGAGTCGACGCTGCAGCAACTCAGCCGCTGGGTCGAGTGGTCTCAAAACTGGGAATCGAGGTTGCAGCTCATGGTTGACGACTTTCCGGGCGTTGAGAACGCTCGATCACAACTCGTCGGATTCCGAAACGAGCTGCGTGATCGCATGAGCTACGGAATTTTCGACGGCAATGTCGTTGTCACTTTGAGGGAGCAACCGAATCGATTCTCAGAGGCGACGATCCAGTCGCACGCGCGGCTGTTGGATGCGGCGAAACGATACGGCCAGGAATCACAGCGGTTCAAAAAGGAAGCGGAACGTGAGTCCGATAGTGACAAGGTGAGCACGGTGCGGCGAAAGCTGCAGCAATCGCAATCGTGGTTCACGTGCTCGGTATCGGCGCTCGAATCGAAGTTGGATCTCGCGGCGTCGCTCGAGCAGAAACTGACACTCGCGGACTTGAAATATGCGGCGGACCTTTCATTGGCTCGTCGGGCGATCGACAATGTCACGTCCGACGGCTACGTCGACTACAACGACTTCCCCTCCGAGCAAGTGCTGGCGGAGATCTCGCAAGCACTCGGTCGACTCGAAGGTGTGCATGAACTCGTCCAAGTGCAACGTGAATTGAACGCATTATTGGATGCTCAAGTGCACGTGGGTGATGACGTCGCGAGCCGTTTTGATCATCCAGTATGGTTTGAAACGATTCAAGGTTCGATCCAGATCGCTGAACGGGTGATGCAGCAATCGGGGCTTTCATGGGAATTGATTCAGCCGTTCGCGTCGCTGCGATACAACGAGTTCGCTCAGCGTGCGGCGAGTCAACTCAGCGAGCGTCGCTACAGCAAACAGCCACTCGTGCCGGTCATCCTGCCGATTCGCAATTTGAAAGATAGTCTCGATGTTTCGCTGGCGAATCTTCAACCCGTAGCGATTGAGGCGCGTCGGACGCTGTCGAAGTACGTGTTATCGTTGCCCGAGCAAGCACGCGAGGCCGCCCAACTTGCTGAGGCAGCCGCGCAGGCGATCGCCGCGCGTGATGACTCGACGCCGCCCACGGAGGAATCGTTGCGTCGACCCGAACAACTCGCCGATGATGCGACACGGGAGACGATTCGTTCACTCGTGGATCTCGCGAACACTCAAGACATGATGGACGCATCGCAACGTGAACTGGCACGCGACGCCGATGTAGCCTCGGCTCGATTGAATGAGCTTTCAAGCGAGACTGCCGACGCGATGGAGTTTGCCAAAGCTGCCATGAGTGATGACGAGCGTTCCAGGGCGCTCGATCAAGCGGCCGCAGCGTTGACGGCGATGAAGGACCAATTGCGACAAACGGCTGAGCATTTTGAGCAGGCGCTCGCGGGAATGGATGTGAGCGAAAGTCGAGACCAACTTCGCAAGCGTGAGGAAGAAACTCAGCTCGATGAGTTGCTCGAGAAACGGTATGCGGATGCAAAACGGATCGCGGACCAGTCGCAAAAGTCGCCTGCGGAAATGCTCAATCGACTCGAACGAGAACTGAAACGCAACGAACCGATGCAGGACGAATTGGCCGAGATTGCGGACGAGTCGGCCGCCGCCGCCCAGCGATTGCTCGAGCGAGCGACGTCGGAGGAAGCGTCGATGCGGCAATCCCTCGAGCGCGCCGACCCGGTGTTCGATGAACAGAAACAACGACTTCGAAACGAGCTGCGTGCCGCCGCCCGCCGAGCCACAGATCTCGAGCAATCGTTGATGAACGAGGCCGAGCAAGCCATCGGTTGGAACAAGCCTCGCGAGGAAACCGACGAGATCCGTCAAACGCGGCAGAAACTCGCCCTTGCGGCCCAGAAGGCTGAACAAGTTGACTCCGGGACTCCGCTCGCGGAACTCAGGCAAGCCACCGAGCAGCTCGCTGAATCCGTTTCGCAAGCGAAGCAGTGGAACGAAAAGTTGAGTGAGCGGTCGCGAGCACTAGCGGACGAAGAAGTTCACGACACGGAAAAGAGTCGTGACGAAGCGCGGCGACGGCTCGAACAAATCAATCGTAGCACCCGCGATCAACGCGTCCGTGATCTGCAAAACCAAATCAACCGCTCGAATCAAGCCAAGAATGAGGCCAACCGGCGAATCCAGGAAGCACAGCGACAAGCCAGCGATGCGAAGCAGCGAACTCGCCGGCACGAAGATCGCTTGCAAAAGGAGCCCGGTAATGAGTCACTCCAACAAGAGGTCAAGAACGAACAACAGCGTCAAGCATTGGCAGCGCAAACCACCGAACAGGCCAATGCAACTAAGGCGGCCAGCGAAGCCTTGGAAAAGCTGCTGGAGAGACGCAAAGCCGACTTGCAAAAATCTCGCATGGCGGATCTTGATGCATTCGCGAATCCGGCTGCTGAATTGGCGGCGATCGCCGGTGAACAAGCGGCGAGTGAGCTCGGTGAGATCGCGAAGGATCTCGAGGAACTGGCCGGGAAGTCAAACATTGACGACTCGCTGAGAACACGTGAAAAAGAGTCCGAGAACCTAGCAAGCCGACAAGCAATGCTCAACGAAGAGGTGGAACTCGCCGCAGAACTTCTGGCGCGAGCGGCCCGCCACCAAGAGCGTCTTGGGAATGCCCAAGGCGCTGACTCGCTCGATCGCGCGGCGAGCGAGGTGGGCCAGATCGCTCAGGGGACACTGGACCAGGCCACGCAGTCGCTCCAGGCAGCAGCGAAGGATGCGAACGCATCGTCGGCGGCAGGAAGTGCGATGTTGTCGGCCAACCGGGAGCTGGCAGCCCAGGCCTCGCGATTGTCCGAAGTCCTTCAGGACCTACCGTCTCCGTCGCCAAGTCCGACTCCGGCGGAGAGTCCGACCAGCTCGGCTGAGAAGCTCGCCCGCACGCTCGACGAATTGGATCAAGCGGTCAACGGATCATCCGCATCGAAGCCCGCCGGTGAGTCGCCAGGCCAGCCCGGTGAGAAGGGTGCAGCGGGTGAATCGTCTCAGCCCGGACCACCACAAACCGCCAGTGAAGCATCAGCGACGCTCTCGGCGGAAGCTCAATCGCAGGCTCAACGCGCCGCTCGCCAGCGTCAAGCACAAACGAGCCCGCCATCGACGGGCGAAGGCGACGGTGAGCCGACGGATGATTCGGGTCAACCGGGGACACCTGGATCACGCTCGGGAAATGGAACGATGCCCGGCGGTGGCACCGTCGACACTCGCGGCGTGGGGCGCGAGGGCGGTGATTGGGGAGCGCTGCGAGAGCAGCGAACAGATAACGCCGTCGAAGACCGCACGGCACCGATCGCGCCGGGATATCGCCGCGAGATCGAAGCTTACTTCCGCGCGATCGCTGAAAGGGCCGCCGCGAAATGAGTGTTCCCCCAATTGCACGAATGAAACGACGACAATGGCTCGCCGCCGCTGCGACCACGGCCGCTGCGACCACCGCATCGCTCGCTCGACCCGGATTCGCTCAAGAACGGATCGAGTCGTTGTATCTGGAAGACGATGTTGACCGCGCGGTGAAGCGTGGTGTCGATTTTTTGGTCACGCTGCAGAGCAAGGAGGGAGCGATTGCGGATCGTGGTCACGCGATCGCGATGACCGCGTTGTCGGTGATGGCGATGGCATCCCTCGGCAACGCACCCATTGAGAAGACGCCAATCGGTGATGCGATGCGGCGAGCCGTCGATTTCGTGATCCAAGATCGTCACCAGGATGCGCAAGGCTACTTTGGCGAGCAAGACGGTTCACGCATGTACGGTCACGGTATCATCACGCTAATGTTGACCGAAATCCTCGGCATGGGGGCGACACCGAAACAGAACGCGATGCTCCACGATTCACTCGTCCGTGCGATTGAATTGATCTTGGCGGCTCAGAAAGTCAACAAGCCGAGTACCATGAAAGGCGGATGGCGTTACACCCCCAACAGCAGCGATAGCGACTTGTCCGTGAGCGTGTGGCAGTTGATGGCGCTGCGTTCAGCCAAGAACGATGGGCTCGCCGTGCCCGGTGAAGCGATCCAAGACGCGGTTCGCTACCTGAGGAATTCGTCGACGCAATCAACGCGGCAAGCTGAGCCGGATTTGAGTAGCGGTTTCAGCTACACGCCGGGCCAACACCAACCGACGTTTACGATGACCTCAGCCGGATTGCTGGCGCTGCAAGTTTGCGGTGAATACGACACGCCGCTGGTGCTGTCTGCGGCGCGTTGGTTACTCGAGCATCCACCAAAATTCAGCGAACGGTTCTTCTACTACGGACTCTATTACTACGCTCAAGGCATGCACCAAGTCGGTGGCGAGTACGCGGAAACGGCTGAGCGACTGACGCGAGAGTCGTTGTTGCAAGAACAGGCAGCGAACGGTTCATGGACGGCTCGCAACGGGGAAGAACGCAATCACGGATCGGCTTACTCGACGTGCCTGGCAATTCTTTCGCTCAGCGTCCGTTATCACTATTTGCCCATTTACCAGCGATAACGCACGGGCCCCATGCGACAACAGCAACATCGAATCGAAGTTCACAACGTCGATCTTGCACGGATGCAGCAGATAGCGACCGCGCTGGTCCAGCGTTTGCCCGCGCCGCTGGCGATCGGTTTGGTGGGGACGCTCGGTGCCGGGAAGACCAAGCTGGCACAACTGATCGTCGCCGCCGCGTCGACGGAACCGACCGAGGTCACCAGCCCGACCTTCACGCTCGTTCAATCTTATCATTGCTCGCCTCGCATTCATCACCTCGATGCTTACCGCGTGTCAGACGAGGACGAATTTCTCGAACTCGGTGTGGAAGAGATGTTCGATGATGATGCGGCTTGGACAATCGTCGAATGGGCGGATCGGATGCGTCAAGTCATGCCGCCGGAAACTCTCTGGATCGAACTCGTTGTCGAATCGGATGAAAATTTTCGCACCATGATTGCGACCTGTGCCCGAGCGCAAACGATTTCTGTGATCTCATCGGCCGTCAACGGTTCATGAGCCGCTTGGACTTCAACGACGCATTACCCACGGAAATCTTGGCTCACTGGAAAGTCACTCGCGAATCCGTCTCGCTGGAATCGGTTCCGAGCGGTTTGAGTGGTGCGCGAGTTTATCGTTGTCGGAAGTCGAAGGATCAATCGTTCGCGCTCAAACGCTGGCCAATCGCTACGTCGTCCGAGCGAGTTCATTTCGTCCATCGAGTGGTATCACTCGCTCGACTTCGCGGATGTCAATTGATACCTCAATTGCACATCACGGATCGTGGTTCGACCGTGTTCACTTGCCAGCGCGAGTGCTGGGAACTATCGGACTGGGTTTCCGGTATGCCGCTCCAGCGGACGGCGAGCGACGATCATATCAGTGCTGGAGTGGCCGCGATCGCAAGTTTTCACCAGGCGACATTCGCGCTGCGAGCTGACTCGGCACCCACTGTTTCTGCGGCGATCATCGCCCGCATGAAACGACTCGTAGAATTGGACCATGAACTCCCGCAAGCCTTTGTGCAACCGTTGCCGCCGGAGCTGGCGCCACGCCTCGCGGAAGTGGTCCAGCTAGCTCGCGAAATACTACGCCAGCACTGGACGACCCGACGGCTTCGGATTCAGCGGGATTTGAACCGCTGGGCGGATCAAACCGTAGCCAACCAGGATGTGCTGCGAGACGTTCATCGCGAGCACATTTTGTTCGTACCGAGCGAACTCGGTTCTCAGATTCCCTCGGCGATCATCGATTTCGATGCGGTGCGGGCGGATAGTCCTGCGGTCGACCTCGCACGCTGGGTCGGCAGTTTTTCGTCGATTCCGGCACGCTCGGATGATCTGTTGACCGCTGCGGCGGCGGAATATCGACGCCATTGGCGATTGAACGACATGCAATGCGACCTCGCTCGGACGCTCATTGATACCTCATGCTGGATAAACCTGGCAAACTGGGTCACTTGGACTGTCTTGAGGACGCGAACATTTGACGATGCTGAACTGGCGGCTGGCAACCGAATGAGCGAGTTAGTGGATCAAGTCACCGAATCGTTGACGCGTTGAACGTCGACTCAGTAAAATTCGGGACCCCCTTTCACAGGCGATCAACACGATGCTGCGACCTAACTTATTAAAGTCCCTCGCTTGTGCGGGCACATTTGCCGTGCTGGCGTGCATGGTAATCGCCGCTGCGACGGCACCGAGGATGGTCACGGCCCAGGACGACTTTGATTTTTCGGGGGGACTGATTCCGCAGTTCCCGGCTTCGAGTTTTTCAGCGAAGACGAACGAGCCTGCGACGTGGACGGCCAGCTATGACGCGGAGCCGGGGACGACCTTGGGTGAACTCAAGATCGAGGTGAAACTTGCTAAGGGTTGGCACATCTATTCGACGACGCAGCCATCCGGTGGTCCGTTGCCGACAAAAATTTCGGTCGCGAAACCGGACTCCGTGAAAGCGACGGCGTCGTTCAAACCGGATCGCGAGCCGACTCGCAGCGTTTCGACCGAGTTCAAGGGTGTGACGATCGAGGAATTCGAGAATCGAGTGACTTGGACGGCGCCCCTTTCAATTCCGGCGGATTATCGAGGACCGATTTCGATTGAGCTCGATGCACTCGTGTGCACCAGCGATGGGTCATGCTTGCCGATCGAGGAAACGCTTGAAGCGACGACGGAAAATGGAACACCGGCGGCTGCGCCGTTGAAGTCGTTTCGGGAACCCGGCTACGTGGTCGCATGGACGGCGGAGCTGTCACCGCCACGTGTCGCCCCCGGCGGCAAGACAACGCTCATCGTCACGGCGATACCGGATCCCACGTTTCACGTTTACCCCGCCGCAGTCGACGATGCGAATTTCTCAACCAATTTTGCGATCACGGAAAAATCTGGCCTGAAGATCGGCGCGCCGACAACGGATTCCGCTATCGGAGCGATGACGATTGCACCATCCATGCCACCGATCGAGTACCACCTCGGCAAGGTCAAATGGAGTTTGCCGATCGAAGTGCCCACATCGGTGATGCCTGGCAAACTCTCGATCGCTGGATTGATCGCTTACCAAGCGTGCGACGATAAGAGTTGTTTACAACCGCAAGCACTCAGTCTCAGCGCCGAGTTACTCGTCTCGGTGGATGTGGCTGGCGAATCGACGGACGCGGCAAATTTACCCGCCGTGGTCCTCGTCTCCGCCAAGGCCGCCGCAGCCCGTGATGCTGCGGCGATGACCCAGTGGGTCGATAAGCTCTCGAGTGACGTCGGCAACTTGCAGTCCGGGGTAGCAGCGCCGATCAAGCGAACGGAAGTCGCACTGGCGGACGCTCCGGTGCCGACATCACCCATTTCGTTTCCGATCGTGTTGTTGATGGCGTTCGCCGGCGGCGTGATTTTGAACGTGATGCCGTGCGTGTTGCCCGTCGTCGGTTTGAAAGTGATGAGTTTCGTCAAACAGGCGGGTGAAGACCGCGGTCGAGTGCTGCGACTCAACTATGTTTATGTCCTCGGCATCTTGTCGGTGTTTGCGCTACTTGCGGGATTGGCCGTGGGAATCTCGTTCTCTTGGGGTGAGCAATTCACTTACTTCCCCGTCCGACTCGGTTTGGCGTTACTGCTCTTTGCACTCGCGCTCAGCTATCTCGGCGTGTGGGAAATCCCGGTGCCTGGCATGGCTTCGGGCAAAGCTTCTCAAGAACTGCAAAGCCGCGAAGGATACTTGGGTGCGTTCTCCAAAGGCATATTCACGACGATTCTGGCAACGCCGTGCTCGGGGCCGCTGCTGGGTTACATCTTTGGGTTGACGTTCGCGTTGACATCACTTCAAACCGTGATTGTGATCATGTCGGTCGGGGTCGGTATGTCGCTGCCCTACATCATCATCGGCGCTCGGCCTCAGCTCGTTTCATGGTTACCCAAGCCTGGCCCTTGGATGGAAACGCTGAAACAGTTCCTCGCGTTTCTGTTTCTGTTCACCGTCGCGTTTTTCTTCGCCGGATTCCGAGACGATCAACGTGTGCCGGTATTCGTGACACTCATCGGTGTCTGGTTCGGATGCTGGATGATCGGCCTAGTACCGAATTGGGAATCCATGAACAAGCGTCTGACGGCTTGGGCGGCGGGATTGTTGACGGCCGTCGGTATCGGTTGGGCCGCATTCAACATTTTGGGCCCCGGTGAATTGAAATGGGAACCGTATAGTGAGGCTCGTTTGGCACAATTGCAGAGCGAAGGCCGCACGGTGATGCTCGACTTCACCGCCGGTTGGTGTGCGAACTGCAAAGTTAACTCGCTCGTCGCGATCGATACCGTCAAGACTCGCGAGATGATGGAGCAGTTGAATGCGGTACCGATGCTTGCGGATTGGACGGACCAGAACGAAGAGATCAAAGCCAAGCTGACTGAGTTGCAAAGTCGATCGATCCCACTGTTGGCGATTTACCCAGGATCGTCGTCAGCACCGCCCATTGTGTTGCGAGACTTAGTCAGCCAAAGCGATGTCCTCGAAGCGCTTGAGAAAGCCGGTCCGAGCGTCGAAGTCGGAACGAATCGCGCTAAAACAATGACGGCCGTCTCGAGCTCGTCCGAGATCATCGTGGAAGAGATTGCGCAATATTGAACGATACGATTGTCGCGATCGCTTCACCCGCAACCGGGGCTCCTCGCGGTATCGTGCGTTTGTCCGGTGATGATGCACTCGCAGTGCTAGCGCGGATGGGCGTGGCGAATCTGCCCCAGCGACGCGCTGAGCGATTAATGACCGAGATCGATCTCGGTCAACCGCTGGGCCGCATTCCGACCGATGCGCTCGTTTGGCCAGGTCGACGAAGCTACACGGGCCAGCCGTCCGCAGAATTGCACACGTACGGCAGCTTGCCGATTCTGCAGCGGTTGGTGGATCATGCCATAACGTTCGGCGCGCGAGCGGCACGCCCCGGCGAATTTACCTTGCGTGCTTTCTTGGCTGGGAAATTGGATTTGACCCAAGCCGAAGCGGTGCTCGGTGTCATTGACGCGGAACATCGCGGGGCGCTCGATTCCGCGCTGCGGCAACTCGCGGGCAATCTTTCGCGGCCACTCGAGAAGCTGCGCGGTGAGTTGCTCGATTTGCTCGCCGATGTCGAAGCCGGGTTGGACTTTGTCGATGAGGACATCGAATTTGTCAGCGACGAAGTGCTCATTCATCGACTCGGCATGATGGCGGAGACGGTGGACACCGTTCGTCAAACCCTCGTCGCTCGCCGCGAAGGCACGTCGATCACCATGGTCGCGTTTCGTGGCCAACCCAACGCGGGCAAGAGCCGCTTGATCAATACACTGTCGCGATCCGACGCCGCGATTGTCGCTGACGTCGCTGGGACGACACGAGACACAGTCCACGTCGATTTACAGAGCAACGGGCACACGATCCGGCTCGTCGATACGGCGGGAATCGAGTCCAGCGAACACGCGATCTCGCGTGCCGCCCAAGCTCAAGCGGAGCAGGCGATGCGAGATGCGGATGTTCGTGTTTGGTGCATCGATGCGGCCGCCGCGGACTGCGGCAAACAACGGCGAGACCTTCGCGAGCTCGCCGCCAGCACGACACGTAATCGCACGGATGTTTGGGTGCTCACCAAGTCCGATACGCTGGTCGAACAGCCAACCGTTGATGATGAATTCATTCTCACCAGCAGCGTGACGGGCGAAGGGGTGGAGATGCTTCGCGAGCGTCTCGAATCCGTGGTGCTGACTCGGCGCAGCGAAGAGACGGGTTCGGTGCTGGGGACAGCGGCGCGATGCGGCGGTTCACTTCTCGGAGCATCACAGTCGCTGCGAAAATCCATCGAGTTGGCGACGTCCCAGGCGGGACATGAATTCGTTGCCAGTGAGTTGCGCCTCGCCATCGAGCATCTCGGCGAAGTCACCGGCGCGGTCTACACCGACGATTTACTCGATCGAGTGTTTAGCCGGTTTTGCATTGGGAAGTAGCGTCGTAAGCGTGGCAGAGTGATCCGATCACGGATGCGGAATCGCCACACGCGGAAAATGAAAAGTTGGCGGCCGTGCGGAAGCCGTCGAGCGCGTGATCGAAATACGCCTTCTCGACATTTTTTAAATAGCGTTTGCGGACCGCGTCCGCCATTTCACACACGCCGCCACCGATGACGAGTCGATCGTAATCGCCGATGTAGTTGATCATGAGTAATGTCATGCCAAGCGCCTTGGCTTGGTCATCCAACAATTCGAGCGTCAGTGGATCGCCAGCGGACGCGTACTCACGAAGCTGTTTCGCTTTGTCTTTATCGCTGCCCCCGAGTTCATTGAGCGGATGCAACTTCCATGCGTCGAGTTTCAAACGATAGCTGAGTTGATGCGTCAGGCTCGTGAATGAAACGGCCGACTCGGCGGTACAAAATGCATTACCGACCTTGAGTTGACGGTCGTGTTCGTGGCGAAACGCTTCCATGGGTAGCATCAAGTGGCCGGCGTGTCCGGCACGACCTTGGCTGCCGCGAACCGTTTGCCCGTCGCGGACTTCGCCACCACCGAGGCCGGTACCGACGACCACCATGAACAACGAATGAAACGTATCGCGTTTATCGAGCAGCGGCGAATGATTCCAAACGATCGATCCCGTCCGCACCGCGAACTCCCCGAGCGCCGCGGCTTGACCGTCACCGATGTACGCGACGGGAACATTGGCCGCGTGTTTGGAGAAAGCGTCTTGCAACCGCTGGCGAATCGGGCATCGATCCCACATTCGGGCGTCCAAATTCGGAGTCGTGAGAAGAATCCCATCGGCCGTCGCTGGTCCGGGTGTCGCCAACGAAATCGACGTCACCTCACTGGGCGAGGCTTTCAAGTCAATCAGCGCAACGAGGATTTGGGCCACGATATCGCCCACCGTCGCTACGGGGCCGTCCTCGGATCGCGTCGGAAACTGGTTCGAGATCTTCAGCACTCGCCGATCCGAATGGCCGATCGCAACCGTACTCGTTGTGCCACCGACGTCGACGCCCACAAAAATTGCCAATTTAAATTCCTTCCAAATCGGTAAACTAACCTCGGTTGCAAATGCCCATAAGATGGATGCCAGCGTACCCCAGCCGCACCCTTCGGACCAGCCTTTGCATCGGGCTGTACCTTTTCAGTGGCACGGATCTCGGCGAAACTAAGGTCGATTCAACACGCATCACGGAGGAGACGTTCCTGTGGCTCGCAATGAACAATTGATTCGCCAGCACAAGTTGCTGCAGTTACTCGAGTACGCGCGTTTCGGAAAAACTCTGGACGAATTGCGCGACGAATTGGTCGGAGATCTCGGTTTGACGACGTTGCACGAGCGAACCGTCCGCCGCGACCTCGAGGCCTTGCAAGCCGCCGGTTTCGGCATTCAGAACGAAACGGTCGAACGTGGCAAAGTCTTCAAACTCGGTCGCAATATGACCGGCGTCCATGAGATCGGTATCTCCGCGACCGAGCTGATCGCGCTCTCGATCGGCCGTGAACTTCTCTACCCGCTGCTGGGCACCCAGTATTGGCGCGGGATTGAGACTTTCTGGAACAAGATTCGCGAAGCGCTGCCCGAAGGCGTTTGGGATCACTATCAACGTTACCGCAAAACGCTTTACGTGTTCGGTTCTCCGAGCAAGACCTACGAGCGTCACGAAGGCATGCTCAAGACCATCAACCGAGCGATCGTCGAACACCGCGTTGTCGAAATCGAATACGAAGCTGTCGGACGGCCGGTCAGTCGACGTCGGATCGAGCCCTATGGTTTGGCCGTTTATCAAAGCAGTATTTACGTGGTCGCGGCAGCGCCCGAAGTCGCCGAGCCGACCGAGCGTTTGAGGAATTGGAAACTCGATCGCTTTAAACACGCTACAGCGCTGGACGAGTACTTCAAACCCGATCCGAACATTGACCTCTCCGCCCACCTTGGCAAAAGCATCGGCATCTTCTCAGGCGATTCACCGACCTCGGTCAAAATCCGCTTGGGTGAACGAGCCGCCGCGTGGGTGCGTGAAGACCCGTGGCATCCAGAACAGCAACTCGAACCACAACTCGATGGCTCGTTCGTGATGACCGTCCCCGCGTCCCATCCGCGGGAAGTACTGCCAAAAATTCTCGCGCTCGGAGCCGATGCCGAGATGCTCTCACCGCAAGCGTTTCGCGACGCCGTTAGCGAAGCTGTCGCGAAGATGGCCGCAGCCTATCAACATCAACCTCATCCATAATTCGGTCCAACATCCAAGTGTGCGGCTGTGCCGCTTACCACCGGCTCCGATCTTCAATCGCGGCGGCTTAACAAGGTTGTCCCAACGCTGACCGACTTGACGGCAGAAACGACACCGAACAAAGCTGACTAGGGTTTGGCAGGTGACATCCGTAGATTGATGCAGTAGAATGTGGCTCCCGCCTGCTTGAACTCCCGCCCCAAAATCCCGCCTCGAACCTTCGTTCACAGCCCGCCCGCATTGGTGTTCGCTCATGTTGAAGCCGCTCTACGGATTGGATCGTCGTGGTTTGCTGCGTGTCGCTGCCGCGGGAGTCGTCGGGGCATCGCTACCAAGACTCAACGCAACCGCGGCGGAATCTTTGCGGGGCAATCCGATCGGGTTTGGTCGGGCCAAATCGGTGTTGATTGTGATGCTCAGCGGCGGTCCCAGCCAACTCGATATGCTGGATCCCAAGCCGGAAGCTCCCACGGAAGTTCGGGGTGAGTTCGCTCCGATTGGGACCACGATTCCTGGCGTTTCGGTTTGTGAACATTTGCCAAGACTCTCGCAACAAACGGACCGCTGGGCAATCGTCCGCACGCTAGCCCACCAGGAACACAATCACTTGCTCGCGACCCACGTCGCGCTCACCGGGCGACCCACGCCCGTGCCGCGTGGTGGGTCGGATTTGGATCGCGTCGAAACACGCAGTGACTTTCCGAACTTTGCCTCCGCGCTCGACTTCATTCGCCCTCGCGGTGATGGTTTACCCTCAGGCGTTTCGCTGCCGAACTACTTCATCGAAGGTCCGCTCACTTGGCCGGGTCAACACGCGGGTTTCCTCGGCGCGAAACATGATCCGTGGCAAATCAACGGCAATCCGAATGAAGCTGAGTTTCGCATCCAGGCGTTGTCGATGCGGGATGGGATCACCACGGATCGGTTGCAATCGCGAAGGCAACTTCTCGACAACCTTAACCGAGGTCATCGCAGCTTGTCAGGCCCGGAAACCGAATCGCTGCGCGACCAGCAAGACCTCGCGTTCGGATTACTGACGTCCGGAAAATTGACTCAAGCGTTCGAGATCAACCGCGAGTCGAGCGAAACACGCGACCGTTACGGTCGAAACACGTTCGGGCAATCGTTATTGTTGTCCAAACGCATGATCGAAGCCGGGGTACCCGTCGTGCAAGCGACGATGGGCATCGTGCAAACTTGGGACACGCACTTTGACAATTGGGGGCGACTGAAGAACACGCTGTTGCCGCAATTGGATCAAGGTTTAGCAGCACTCACCGACGATCTGTCCGCGACAGGCTTGTTGGACGATACCTTGCTCATTGTGATGGGCGAGTTTGGCCGAACTCCCAAGATTTCCACGCTTCCCGGTCAAACCATTCCCGGTCGCGATCATTGGGCGCACGCGTACTCCGGTTTGTTCGCTGGCGCGGGTGTCCGGGGCGGACAAGTGCTCGGTAAAACTGATGCTCAAGCTGCGTACCCGGTGACCCAGTCCTGGTCACCGGCAGACATTTGCAGCACCATTTTTAATGCCTTGGGGGTCGATGCCGATGCGACACTGATGGATCCGCTGGACCGTCCCCATCACCTCCTCAATGGTCGCGTGATCTCCAACCTCTATACCGGAGACTCCGCATGAGTTGTCGCGCCTTTCGACGAGCCAAGCACGTCAGTCGCCGGCAAGTGCTGCAGGCGGGTGCGATCTCGGCACTCGGCCTCGGACTCGGTGATTTGCAATCACAATTGGCTCACGCACAACAGAGCGGAATTCGGCTGCCGGAAAAGCGAGCCAAAGCTTGCATCTTTTTGTTCATGTGGGGTGGGCCGAGCCAGCTCGATACATTGGACATGAAGCCCGATGCACCGGAGGAGGTTCGTGGAATCTTCAATCCGACATCGACGAAGGTGCCTGGAATTCAAATTTGCGAGCACTTCAGCCAGTTGGCCACGATGACGGACAAGCTCGCGATCATTCGTTCGTTGACGCATGATGATCCCGCTCACCTGTCTAGTGGTCATGCGACGCTGACCGGCCAGCTCGCGCCGGTCCTTAAGAGCGACAAGGATCCACCGAGTGCCAAGGACTCGCCTCACCTGGGCGCGCTGCTCTCCAAACTGCGGCCGAGCACAAGCGGTTTGCCCTCGTTTGTGGCGATGCCGTGGAAAGCGTTTCATCCGGCCGCTCCCGGCGGTGAAGCCCCAGGCCAACACGGCGGCTGGCTCGGTTCGGCACACGATGGCATGTTGCTCGGCGGCGATCTGAATGATCCTAAATGGCAACCACAGGGATTGTCGTTGCCTGCGGATATCGGTTTGGACCGATTGGAATCGCGTGTCGCATTGTTGAAAATGCTCGACGGTCAACGTGCATCCCTACACCGCTCGCTCGGTGCCGCAAACTATGGAAACCACCAATCGCGGGCCCTGGAAATGATCGGCTCTAGCGGAGTTCGCGGCGCTTTCGATCTTGCTCAAGAAAGCGACAACACCCGCGAGCGTTATGGTCGCAACTTGCACGGTCAATGCGTGTTGATGGCGCGGCGGTTGGTAGAACACGGCGTACCTCTGGTTTCCGTTAATTGGCACAACGATGGCCAAAATTTCTGGGATACCCACGGTGACAATTTCAACCGTCTCAAGAATGATCTGATTCCGCCAGCGGACAGGGCGTTATCGGCATTACTTCAAGATTTGGAAGAACGTGGTTTGCTCGATGAGACCATTGTCGCCTGGGTTGGCGAGTTCGGACGCAAGCCCCAGATCACTGCCGGTAACGCTGGACGCGAGCATTGGCCGTTCTGTTACAGCGGCATTCTTGCCGGCGGCGGAATTCGACCCGGCGTGGTTTACGGGACCAGCGACAAGCACGGCGCGTACCCAGCGTCGAATCCTGTTTCACCCCAAGATTTTGCGACCACGATCCTGCACGCGATGGGATTGCCGACCGATACCGCACTGTTGGATCGCGAACAACGTCCCCACCCCATTGCCTCCGGAAAAGTATTGCACGAGCTATTGAGTTAGCTGGTGCCCGAGTATTGATCCTATGCGAAATCGATTGTTTGTAATTTGTTTGTCGGTCGGGTTGTTGGCTTGGGCATCGCCGCCTGCCGCCGCGCAAACCATCACCTCCGTTGAACCGCGTACTTGCAAGCCTGGCAAAACCACGCTGCTGACCATTCGAGGAACTGACCTCGACGATTCACTGCGTTTGGTATCGATCGCGAAATCACTCGACTGGAAAATCGAGAGTGTTGAACCCACGTTGGCCGTTGTGGCGATCACGCTTCCGGACAATTCTCAAATGGGTCCGCACCAGCTTTGGCTCACGACTGCGGCCGGAGCGATCACGAAGCATCTGCTGTTGATCGATGATCTCGATGCCGTTCGGGACCATGGTGATAACCACACGATTGCAACGGCCCAAGAAATTAGCACGCGTTCGAGCATCGAAGGAGTTTGCGACGCATCGCTCGGCGATTTCTATCGCATCCGAGTGAGCGCGGGACAACGAGTTGCTGTCGAAGTCCACACGCAATCACTGCGTTCCCCCATGGACCCGATGCTGAGACTACTGGATGCCGCTGGGAAACCTTGTGTCGAAGCCGACGACACTCCAATGGGTCCCGATTGCCGATTCAGCTATGAATTCGCCAGTGAAGGCGAATATTGGATCGAAGTTCGCGATAGTCGCAATGCGGCTGGCGGAGCAGCTTATCAATTACGAGTCGGCGATTTTCCAATCATCACCCAGTGTTCCCCGCTCGCGATTCGCGGGGGTGAGACATCATCGATTTCGTTCGCCGGACCTGACGCGAACCTTGTGTCGCCGCGAGACATGGCGATTCCCGACGATAATCCTGGCGTCATCCAAGTCCGAGCAAAACTCGCTGACGGTGAATCCTCCAGTTGGCTGCCGCTCCATTGCAGTGAGCATCCCCAAATCGTGGAGTCGTCGACTGACGAGAGCTTGACGCCGCCGATCGGAATCAGCGGTCGTTTGGAACAACCGCGAGAAGTCGATAGCTACCCCGTTCGCGGCGTTAAGGGTCAAGTGATTCGTTTCACCGCGAAGGCTCGCAGCCTGGGGAGTCCGACAGTTCTGCAGATGAAGTTGTTCAGCGCCGCCGGTGGAGTGATCGCAGAAACCAGCATCAGTGATGCTGACTCATGGAGTTTTGATGCGACCTTGCCGGACGACGGTGACTATCGCTTGGATGTCACCGACTTGCTCAACCGTGGTGGCGACGAATTCAACTATTGGGTTGAGATCATTCCGGCGGGATCGTTCACCGTGGCCCTCAAGGCGGATGCCGCGACTCGTGAGGAATTCAGTATCGAGACGCAACGTGGCGCCTGTGCGGTGGACTTGCAAATCTCGCGGTTCGGTTTCGACGGCGAAATCGATCTGTCGTTTTCCCAGCCGTTACCGGGACTGCGACTATTGAATCCGCGCATCCCTGCCGCGGCCGAGACCGCCAGGATCTTCTTAACAGTCGACGAGGCATGGACCCCAGCCAGTTTTGATGTGCTCGAACTTGTGGCAACGTCGGTCCAGGATCCACGGCAAAAATGCCGCGTGAACAGCCACGCACTTCGGCGTCTCCGTGAGCCTCATGTGCTTGCCCCCGCGACGCAAGATTGTGGTGAGATTGTGCTGGCGGCGACCACGCCGACGGACTCGCCGTTCGCCATCGAACCGGTCACGCCGATTCAGTTCGCGCGACCCGTTCGTTCGCATCTTGCCAAACTCGCACTCAAACGAATGCAACCCGAATTTAAAGCGGGGGTCGACGTATTGCCGACGTCGCTTCCCGCTGGATGGAACCTGACGGCGACGCCGGAAAGTGATACCTATGCGATCGCCTTCGTTCGCGATGACCAGGTCGTCGATGAACCCACGCATTTGCCGCTGCGGTTATTTGCCGAGTTCAATGGACGTGGTCGGATCGAAGCTTACGAAATGCCAGTCCAGTGGATTGACCCCGTCGCCGTCACGCTGGAGTTTTCCGAGCCGATCATTCGTGGCGGGCTGGCTCGTGGCAGCGTGCAACTGTTGCGCCAGGGGAACGATCCCCAGCCCGTTACGATTGCAATCGCAAGTCTTCCCCCAGGTATCACCGGTGCGGATTCGATCACCATTGCGGGCGATCAAACGAGCGCCGAATGGGAGATCCAGGTTGGCGCCGATGCGGCGATCGATACTCCGCTGGAAATCGCGGTGATCGCAACCAGCAAGTTTGATGGCCAAGACTTTACGGTCCGATCGACCCACGCGTTGCCGCAAATTGTCGCTGCTCCCACCAGCTTGGTGGTCTATCCCAGTGAGATCCGATTGGATGATGCTCGCGGCAGGCAACGGCTTGCGGTCACCGGGCTGGACGAGCATCAGTCACCACGAGACTGGACGCGTCACTCGCGAATTACGTCATCCGATCCGCGTGTCGTCGAAGTGCGCGGAGGTGTTGTCTATCCGATCGCTGATGGTGATGCGGAAGTGTTTGTTGACGTCGGCAATCAACGTCAAGTGATTTCGGTACACGTCACTCAGATGCAATCGCCACGCAAAATCGAGTTCGAATCCGAAGTTCTGGTCTCGCTCTCCAAGCAAGGTTGCAATGCGGGTGCCTGTCACGGATCGCCCAGCGGCAAGGGCGGCTTTCGTTTGTCGCTGCGTGCGTTTGACAAACAACTGGATGAACTAACGCTGATCCGCGAGGACTTTGGACGAAGAATCAACCTCGTGGAGCCGGAGAAGAGCTTGCTGTTGCTCAAGCCGCTGATGGGCGTCGCTCACGGAGGCGGCAAACAATTGCATCAACAAGACGCCGCTTACGATCTACTGCGAGACTGGATCGCTGGTGGTGCAACCACCGATGCCGCGAATGTTTCGCGAGTCACCCGGCTGGAGGTTTACCCGAATCAGAAACAAATTCTCGCGGTCGCCGACGGTGGACAGCAGCTCGCTGTCACAGCGATATTCGAAGACGGCCGTCGCCGCGATGTCACGCATCTAGTCGCTTACGAGACTTCCGACACGTCGGTGGCGAGCGTCGACGCGAGTGGCTGGGTGATCCCGTACGCTCGGGGCGAAGTGGCGATTCTCGTTCGTTTTCTCGAACACATCGAATCCGTGCCACTGATGTTCGTGGAGAAGTTGCCAGGGTTTGAGTGGGAATCGCCGCCTACCAAAAATTATGTCGATGAGTGGACATACGCCAAACTAAAGCAATTGCAGTACTTGCCGTCGCCAACTTGCAACGATGACGAATTTCTCCGCCGTGTCAGTCTGGATGTGCTGGGGATTTTGCCGTCGCTGGAGGAGACAAATGCGTTCTTAGCGGATACCGCGGAGGACAAACGCCAACGGCTCATCGATTCGCTGCTGCAGCGAGACGAGTATGCAAAGTTCTGGGCGCTCAAGTGGGGTGATCTGTTGAAGATGACGAGCAAGTTGGTCGGCGACGAGGGAGTTTACAAATACAACCGCTGGGTCGAACAATCGCTGCGTGACAACGTGCCTTACGACGATTTCGCCAAGCAATTGTTGACCGCCAGTGGCAGCACGCTGGCGAATCCGCCCGCGAATTTTTATCGCACGTCGTCGGACATGAACGAATGCGTGGAAACGATTTCGCAGGTGTTTTTAGGGGCAAGGCTGCAGTGTGCGAAATGCCATAATCATCCGTTCGAGCGTTGGACCCAAGACAATTACTATGGACTCGGTGCATTCTTCAATCGGGTGCAGCGACGCAGCACCCAGCGGCCCGGTGAAATGTTCATTTACACCGCTGCTTCAGGTGACGTGACACAGCCTCGGACCGGCAAAGTCATGTCGCCGTGGTTACCGCAATCGAAGGAGATCGACTCGCGTGACGAAGTGGATCGGCGCGAGACGTTCGCGAACTGGCTAATCGATGCGGCCAATCCCTATTTTTCCCGCATCGAAGCGAATCGCATTTGGAGCCAGTTGTTTGAGCGAGGAATTGTCGATCCGATTGACGACTTTCGCGACTCGAATCCGCCATCGAACGGGCCGCTGCTGGATGCCCTCGCGGATGATTTCGTCGCCAGTGGTTACGACCGCAAACACCTGTTGCGGGTGATCTTGAATAGTCGTACCTATCAAGCCAGCTATCAAACCAACGAATTCAATGCCGACGACACCCAGTATTTTTCTCATCAAGAACCTCGCTTGCTCAGCGCCGAACAATTGCTCGATGCCATCAATCGCACCTTGGACGTGCAGCAGACATTTGGCAGTTTGCCCGCAGGCACGTTGGCGACTCAGTTGCCTGCGCCGGACGTGGTGAAGGTCGAATTCTTGAAAGTTTTCGGTCAACCCGAACGCAGCACCGTTTGCGCTTGCGAACGCGCCGATGACTCCAATTTGGGAATGGCGATCGAATTGTTCAACGGCCCAGTGATCCACGAGAAACTTCGTGACGCGAACAATCGTTTTCGCAAAGGGCTCGCGGCTGGTAAATCAGTGGACGAAGTGATCCGCGATCTTTATTTAGCGGCTGTGTGTCGTCCACCGAGCGAGATCGAATGGAAAGCCGCCGTGCAGCATTGCGGCAACAATCCCGATCCGGTCGCTGGACTCGAGGATGTGTGCTGGGCGCTTTTCAACACCGACGAGTTTCTGTTTCAGCACTGAAGGCAACGATGAGAAAATGTATTGTCCTTGTCGCCGCTCTGGTGAGTGTGTATTCGCTTAGCCCCGAGGTTTGCGGCGAAGAGGTTCGACCTGTGAGTTTTCGCAGTGACATCGCGCCGATCTTGCTCGATCATTGCTTGGCTTGTCATGGTGCAAAGAAAGCCGAGGGTGGGTATCGAGTCGACAGCTACCAAGAACTACTCAAGGCGGGTGATTCAGGTGAACTACCGATCGCCACCAGCGGCGATCAAGTCAGTGAGTTGCTGCGGCGAGTGACGTGTGACGATCCATCCGAGCGAATGCCGACGGAAAGTGAACCACTCACCGGCGACCAAATCGAATTTCTGCAGCGGTGGATCGCTGCTGGCGCGAGCTTTGATGGCGACGATCCCGGAAAATTATTGTCGTTGGTCATTCCACCGGTCCAGTACGCTGATCCGCCTCCGACCTACGCACAAGCGGTACCGATCACGGCAACCCTGTTCACACCGGATGCGGCACAGCTTGTCACGGGTGGCTACCACGAGTTGATGATCTGGAACGCGGCCGATGGCTTGCTCGTGCGGCGCATCAAGAATGTCGGCCAACGCGTCTTCGCGCTGGCGTTTTCGCCGGATGGCAAGACATTGGCCGTCGGTGGCGGCGAGCCGGGACGCAGTGGCGAAGTTCGGCTGATCGATTTCGCGAGTGGCGAGATCAAGGGTGTTGTCGCGCGAAGCGCTGATGTCATTTTGGACCTCGCGTACCGACCGGGGACCGACGAGCTGGCGATCGCCACAGCCGACTCGACGATTCGCATGGTGAATGCTGAATCGTTGGCGGATCTGCGCACGATCGCCAGTCATGCGGACTGGGTGACGGCCATCGCCTGGAGTGATGATGGCACACGATTGGCATCGGCCAGTCGCGATCAATCGGCCAAGGTGTATGACGGCGCCACTGGCGAGTTGATCTCCAGCTACATCGGTCACGGCGCCGCCGTACGAGGCATCTCGATTCTGGCCGATAATCGACAAGTCGTCACGGTCGGTTCCGACGGAAAAATGCACCGTTGGGATAGCGAGGGTGCCGCGAAGGTGGCCGAACTTTCCATCGGCGGCGAAGGATTCAAGTTGATTCGAAACGGGAACCACATCTTCGTCCCGTGCTCCGACAAGCGACTGTTGATGATCGACTCGAGTAACAACACGATTTCCCAACAATACTCGGGACACAACGATTGGGTGCTCACGGTATGCCGCCAACCCAGTGCAACCAATGACGGCTGGGTTGCCAGCGGCTCGATCGATGGCGAAGTACGACTTTGGAACCCGACCGATGCGACACTGGTTCGCCATTGGATTGCCAAACCGTAGAGCCGCCTTTCACTCATAGCGTTGTGAATCTATGGCTCATCCGACTAAAGCGTACTTTGTCTGATGGAGCGAATAGAGAAGGAGTTCGAACTATTCGCGATCACGAATGCCGAAGGATTGTCGTTGGACCGTTTTGATTTTGTTGTTGGTGCCTTCCATCGGGCCGGAAGAAATTCGGTGATCGAAATAGTTCAAGGGCCCGTCCTCAAGTCGTGTCAGTGTTTTGGCCATCGTCTTCAAGGGTTCCAGTCCCGTCGCGATCGCTCGCCGGCACCGTGACCGCAAGAACAACTGCGCCGGCCAGCGAAACGTTTCGCCCCAGAACATGCGCAATTCCTCTTTGAGATTGTACCCCTCGGCCAACGGTTCATTGAGTTCAATCGCTGCCGCCAAGTGAGCCTCTTCGTCGCGCTCCTCGCTAAGATTCTCGGGATTCTTCAGCAGCAACCAACGACTCCCCTTGAGCACCGCTTTCTCATCGGCCGTCGCCTCGCGGTACAGCTGCCGACGCAGCGTGGTCAACTTCTCGTTCATCAACTTCACTACATGGAAGCGATCAAAGACAATGTCAGCCTTGGGGAGGTTGCCTCGCACCGCCGAAATGTAGGCCGAGGACATGTCCATCGCGACCGCTTCGATTCGATGCCGCCGACCCCGCAATCGCGGCACTGCACACGGGACAAAGTGGCGACGATGACGGATCGCTTTAAGCCGATCGGCGAGCCGTTGAATTCACGTTGCTTGATGCCTCGACGGATCAAGTTCTTGCTCCCGCATGAAGAACAGCAAATCGTCTTTTCATTGGGGTGGATATGGAACCACGTGACACCGCCGATGGGCTCGATTCGCGTCTGCTGGTAGCCACAAATGCTGAAGGAGTGATACATCAAGCTGGTGGACATGTACATTCTTTCAAAGAAGACGAGAGAAATCTCCTTGTAAGGATGGCATGTCCACGCTTTTTCATCCACCCACCGCTAATTCGGCAAAATCAAACCCCGCGCACTCTTCCGTCAGATGAGCCAAAAAAATCGACAATTAGTCTTCGGAGCTGTTACCCATCTGTTTCTCGAACGCTTGGCGCACAAGACCAAGGATGTACGGTAATTCTTCCAGCGTGTTGAGAAAGACTTCGACGTTTCCGTTGCCCCAACGGCCACGATTTGAAACGTCCTTCGTTAGTTGTCGTGGGTCATTGATCTCGTGATGGTCGATGTTGATCGACAATCGCAATCTTTTCGACTGAGGTACAACGTCAACGAAATTTGTTTCCGCCTTGTATGCCACATACAACTTCAAGAAATCTTCTGTGACACAAGGATTGAGAGCTAAGACTTGCTTGCGAAAGCTCTCGAACAATGGGGCGACTGTTGGTGAAATCAGATGAGGATGGTCTTCAATCGTATATCCTGTGCCAGCCTTTTTTTCGTCTTTATAGGCTGCCAATGTTTCGTCATCTACTGAAGGCGACGTCCAAACACTTAATGCCTTTTGCGAAAGTGTCGTGGCTCTTATCGCAATCTGCTCGTCGTCCCATTTCGTTAGCTGACTAAGCAAAGAAAGGGCTGCCGCTGTTAAACGATGAATCCGTCGGATAAGTGGCCATCCGCACGCATCGCGTAGTGCGACCGCTTGACGCCCTCTGGTCGAGTATTGCTTGGCGGCTTGAGCGTCGACAAATCTGGCATGTCGCTCGGATAACTCATCAACGAAGCAAAAAGCTCGGGATCGTTCTTCTGGCAAACATCAATGATCCTCATCCAGGTAAGTCTCCACCGAACCAAGTTTGGTGAATTCAAACCCATCACGGCAATTGTGCGACGTGCATCGTCGGAAAGGCCAGAAAGTCGCCCATCGAGATGAACTCGAATCGACGGCCCCAAAAGAACCTGCGTTGGATCTGGCACCTGCCGTTTTCCTTTGCGGAGATTGCAGGCATGACACGAGTACACCAAGTTGTCGTACTCAAGACTCTCGTCTGGTGAATTGCATACTGGCTCGAAGTGATCAAGGTCAAACTCACCGAGTCGCTTTCCCCATTGCTCTCGAATCAAGCAGTACACACAGCGAAACGCAAACTCATCGCGAAGCCATGGCCGGAACGACTGAACGTCTGAATAACCGCTTGGCCCGTGTCGTCGAACGAGCGGACCACCGGGGTAGGTAAACGCGAGTGGCGGCACGCTACGCATCCGGCTGAGAGAGTAGCCGCTTGTGTAGCTAGAGAGCTTGATCCATCGGAGGAGATGCAATTTCGTCGAAGTGCAGTTCTGCCATCCTTTGTAAGACAGCCAACTCAGCGCGTTCGGTGACGCTGATCGTGCCGACGATTTCGCGATCGATCAATTCAAAACGTCGATCATCTTTGGCTGGCGTCCACTGTGAATCGTCTTCGCTCGCAGCGACTTCCTCGGTAACGAACCGCGTCACAGCCAGTTGAATCAAATGAACAACGTCTTGCCCGGTCTCGCTGGCGCGAGCGGAAAGACAATGCTGAATGTCGGCGGGGAGATCGATTTCGTACTTCATAGTAGACATTGTATCACAGAAAACGAGTAATACGCCAGCGATTACTGGGGTAACCCAGCACACTGGAAGCGTGACCAAGGAGTCAGCCATTCCCGGCGAGTCTTTGATTTAAGTGCGTGCGCGGTCTTTTGCATTTGGGGTTGCTTCCGGGAGTGGTTTTGGGTGGTACCGAGCCGAGTTCCGAACATTGATTCAGCCTGCGATGCATCGTTTTGATCATTTGGTGTGCCCTCGAATACTCGCAGCCCGAGCGACAGCGGTTCCAACACAGACGGCATTGGATTGTCGTTGTTCCGTCAGGCTCACGGTGGGCGTGTTAGCTGCTGTTGAATCCCATGGGTTGGTTGCGAGTTTTGCCTGCGATGATCGCCCGGTACAGATTGTTCCAACTCGAAAGCGAAAATGCCTCGAAGCAGCAACGCAAGTGATGCCAGTACGCTCGACGCGTATTGAACCGGCCCATCGCTTCGGCGAACAACGGACAGCACGTTGCTGAACTTGGTCGACCAGAAATGCCAGAAACATCAACGTCGCAAACACCGTCGACAAGTTCTTTTCACCGTGTCCGAAATTGTGATCCA
>JBBSJZ010000013.1:0-24858 GCA_038256795.1 Pirellulales bacterium
ACCGCCCAGCTTTATCCCCTTGCGGAGGGCGACTCCAAAGTAGTTCGACTGGAGATCGAAAAGGACGGCCAATGGACGGAAGTCGCCAAGACGACGGTCATCGAGCGGGGCTGGACGGCCCCACTGCGTGTCGACAACTGGGATGATTCTAAAACGCAGCGATACCGGGTCGCTCATGGTACCGAAGCCAGCTACGAAGGCACGATTCGTAAGAACCCCATCGATCAAGACGAGATCGTCGTCGTTGGTCTAACGGGCAACTCCATCCAGCCCGCTCATGGTGGTGATATCTCGCGCCAGGACATCATCGACAACGTCAACAAGATCGATGCCGATGTACTCTTTTTTTCCGGCGACCAAGTGTACGACCACAACCGTCACTATGCGGCGTGGCTCAAGTTCGGTCGCGATTTCGGCAACATCATCAAGGATCGGCCCACCATTTGTTTGCCGGATGACCACGATGCCGGCCAGCCCAACTTATGGGGCGAGAGCGGCAAAATATCGACGCTCGCCGGTGCCGCCGATGGCGGATACTCGCAACCGGGCGGCTACGTCCAAGAAGTGGAGCGTGCCCAGACGAGCCACCTACCCGATCCCGCCGATCCGCACACCATCGGGCAAGGGATCGGGGTCTACTTCACCCACCTCAATTGGGGCAACGTCGACTTCGCCATTCTCGAAGACCGCAAATTCAAGACGGGGCCGGCCGGCCGTGTGCCCAAGCAGGGACCGCGTCCCGATCACATCCAGAATCCTGACTATGATCCGTCGAGTGTGGACGTTCCCGGTGCGATTCTGCTCGGTGATCGTCAGTTGAAATTCATCGATGCCTGGGCCCAGAACTGGCAGGATGTGGACATGAAAATCGCCCTCTCGCAAACGATCTTTTGCGGGGGTGCCCATATCCATGGTGATGCCAGCGGACGCTTGCATGCGGACATGGATTCCAACGGTTGGCCACAATCCGGTCGCAACGCCGCACTGGCGTCGCTGCGCAAAGCATTCGCATTTCATCTCGCCGGGGACCAGCACTTGGCAACCATTTTTCACCACGGCATCGACGAATATCGCGACGCCGCTTGGTCGTTCTGTGTGCCGTCGATCGCGAACCTCTACCTGCGCTGGTGGGAACCCCTTGAACCGGGCCAAAATCGTGAGCCGGGAGCCCCGGAATATACCGGCGACCAACTCGATGGTTTTGCCAATCGAGTCACCAACGTTGCGGCGGCGAACCCCGCCAAGAACCCCGGCGGTAATTTGCTCAACACCCGTGCCGCGGGCTACGGGATCGTGCGACTGAACACCGCGACGCGCCAGATCACGATGGAGTGCTGGCCGCGGAATGTCGACATCACCGATCCGCGTGCGAAACAGTACCCCGGTTGGCCGCGCACAATCTCGCAGTTTGATAACTACAATCCGCCTTCCTGGGGCAAGTCGGGGGAACTCAGCTTCGACATCGACGACCCCGTCGTGCAGTTGATCGACGCAGCCACGGGCGAGATTTTGTACACGGTTCGCGCGGTTGGTAAAACGTTCACACCACGAGTCCCCGAGGGAAAGTCGTTCACCGTCAAAGCGGGCCGAGATGCCGCCGACACGATGGTGGTTGACAAGGCCAAGGTCGGCAGCGAACCGCAACTCGTTCGGCTGCCCTAGTTATTTATCGGGCGAGATGGACTCGGCGATGTTTTGGGCGTGATCGCGAACGCGACTGTAGGCATTGAGTGCGGCCAGGAATGCGACGCTGATCACGGGCACCATCGGCCCCGCGGAAAGCTCTTCGAGATGCTTGCGACGCAGCGCCTTGACTTCGTCTCGTATGCGTTTATCCGCCGAACCCGTAGCGGTGAGAACGTTGCGGTTTTGCTTGACGAGTGCTTCGTGAATCGCCGCGACGTACTCGGCGATGTGGCGATTGAGATTCCCCAGATCGACGCGCTGGGCATCCGTAAACCGATATCCATCACGACGAAGTTTGCGGTCGAATTTGTCCAAATTGGCGATGTAGTCACTGATCGATTCGTACTCATCGGCCATCCGCAATTGCTGCCTCGCTTCTTCCGCCGTCGCATGGGACACGTTGCCGGACGACAGCAAACCGGTGATGAACGCGGCGACTTCGTCTTGTACCGAGTCCAGCACACGTTCGCGTTGTTTTAATCGATCGGCGAGTGCCTTGTCGGGTTCATCCTCGTTCATGAGCTGCAGCAACCAATCCATCATTTTCATGCAGCCATCACCCATTTTCAGGATCTCTTTACGAGATTGCTCGATCGCCAACAGTGGCGTTTCAAGGATTCGCACGTCGAGATCGGTCAGTCGCGGCTTCTCCTTGAACGGCCGCGCCGGCACCGCCCACTCGAGCAACCGAACCATCGGCGTCATCAAGGGGATGAATAGCAGCGTGTTGGCGATGTTGAAGAGACTGTGCGTGGCTGCGATCGCGGCAACCGTATTCGGATAGGTCGCTACACCTTGGACCAGCACCATTTCGGAAACATCCGCACCGACGATGGATTGGATCACGCGGATATACCACTGGAAAATCAGCGTAATCCAGAGCACACCGAGCAAATTAAAGATGACGTGAAAGTAAGCCGCGCGGCGAGCATGGGTGGTCGTCCCGAGCGACGCCAAGAAAGCCGTGATGGTGGTTCCAATATTTTCGCCCAGTACCAAAGCCGCCGCGGTGGGATACGAAATCACGCCCTGGGTCGCCAGCGAGATCGTGATGCCCAGCGTGGCCGACGAGGACTGCACCAGCGTCGTCAAAATGCAACCGACCGCTGCACACTTGAGGACTCCCGCGTACGTGTCCGCATTGAACTTGGCGAACCAGGCTTCAAAGTCGGGAATGTCTTTGATCGTGGCGCACGCATCCTTCATCACTTCCAAGCCGAAGAACACCATCCCAATGCCCATCAAAAACATCGCCCAGTACCGCCAGCGATCACCCTTGGAAAAGAGGTACGCGAACGCCGAAAAACCCAAGAGCGGCAAGCCGTACTTGCCAACTTTGAGCACCAAGATCCAACCCGTAATGGTCGTCCCAATATTCGCGCCCATGATCACGCCGATGCCTTGCGCCAGGCCCATCACGCCGCTATTGACGAACCCGACGACCATCACCGTGGTGATCGAACTCGATTGCACAATGCAGGTCACGACCACGCCCACCGTGATTGCCAGGAATCGATTGTTCGTGACGGCCCCGATCAACCGCCGCAAGCTATTACCCGCGACCGCTTGCATTCCGTCCGACATGTTTTTCATGCCCAACAGGAAAATCCCCAGTCCGCCGACGAGTTCGAAGATCATTTCGATCAGAGTTGAAAAGTCCAACGGGCGGCCAATCAGGAAGAGGTGCGGTTTGCTAGCTTTGGATGAAGACGCAAATAGTCTAAGCGTGTTGATTCAAATTGCAACAAACGAGCGATCCGCAGACGTGACGCGGCGGCGACGGGCTGTGATAACGCGGCTCCGCGGCGGTCGAGCAATTTCGGAGGTTCATTGCTCGTGCGGCCATTGCGACGGGTACCCGCGAAATGGTTTCGATTTTTCCAGACTCCCAGGTTTCCAGATTCCATTTTTCTCGCGAAGGAATCACCACTCATGTCACGAATGTTTCTCGGCGCCACGTGATTCGTCGCCATGAGTTCCGCGTATGCCAGCGCAGCGGATACGGCTGAGTGTCTCAAGCAAGCCGATCCGATCGGTGCGTTCACGGTGATGAAGATCGGAGGCGCCGAGGACTCCGAGCATGGCCCGCGAAACTATCACCTCGATGATGCGGCGGAAGTCACGGTGGTGATCGCCAACGACAACCAAGTCGTCGCGACGCACACGTTCAAAGCGGCCAGCGTCGATGTCGCCAAAGTGATGGGCGATGTCGAGCAGATGCTGAACTGGTTTTTGTAACGTCACCAAGCACGCCCGTCGAATGTGACCTAGGGTTCAAGAAGAGAGTTGCCTCCGTGCCAACACCACGACCGCTCATGCGGGTTGTAGCGATGTTGAGCATTACAGCTTTACCTGAATCCTAATTTCCTCCAACTGTGGAAGAACTGGCGTGCTGTTCCGAACCCTCTGGCTTGTTGCCTTGACGACTTTAACCGTTTCAGTCGCGAGCGGTGCCTCGCCCAGTTTGCCGTTCTCCGACGATGTACATGCGGCCGCACCTGCGGACCCGCGGTTGGTGCTTGGCAGTGAAGCGTGTGTGAAGTGTCATGCCGCGGAGATCAATGCACTCGCGCCGTCGCGTCACGTGCGCACGTTCGATGAACTCCACCGTCGACCCGAGGCGGCCGCGATCGCAGCCAAGTTAGGACTGCAGTCGATCAAGCATGACGGTCGCTGTGTCGCGTGCCATTACACTCAACAAGCCGAACCCGCGAGCGGGCGTGCCCATGCGGTCGCAGGCGTGTCGTGCGAGTCGTGTCATGGTCCCGCTCGGAATTGGCTCGATCTGCACCATGACTACGGTGGCGAAGGCATCACACGCTTGACCGAGTCGCCCCAGCATCGATACCAGCGGATTCAGCGCAGCATCGCGGCGGGCATGCGGAACCCCGACAACGTCTATTTGGTGGCTCAAAGCTGTTATCGCTGTCACACGACCGCGGATGAGCAACTCGTCAATGTCGGTGGACACAGCGTAGGAAGCTTGGAGTTCGAATACGTGGCCTGGAGCCAGGGCAGCGAGCGTCACAACTTTGTTCGCACCGATGGCACCGCGAATGCGTCCAACTCACCGGAGCGTTTGCGAGTGATGTTCGTAGCCGGCATGTTGGCCGAATTGGAAGCGACACTCCGCGCGACGTCGGTCGCGACCGAGAAGGCCAACTTTGGCATCAACGCTGCGCAGCGGACCGCTCGTGCTGGAGCGAGACTCGGCAGTGTGAACCAGAAAGTGTCCATTCCGGAGGTCGCCGAGGCCGTGCGAATTTTTGGCAACGTCAAATTGCGACTCAATAACCGCGAAAAATTGACGTTAGCGGCGGACGAAGTCGCTCGCTTAGGCTACGAATTCGCCAAAAATCACGATGGTTCCGCATTCTCGGCCCTCGATCCGTTCATTCCCGCACCGGATCGCTGGAAATAGCTCGCCAAGTCTTCGTTTGTATCTCAGCACCAAACTAGACATACTGACTGTCCAAACTCGGCTCGATCCCCACTCGGACGGTAGCGGCTGTGCAAAGACTCTCATCGACCTGCTTATTGCTGGCGACGTTCGCACTCGTCGGTGTGCCGCTGGGTTTGCGCGCCGATGAACCGCCTGTGGCTGGCCCACCACCGGGCATGCGTCCCGGAAAGCCAGGCGGACCACCTCCGATGGGCCCCGATGGAAAACCCATCGTTGCCGATGGCGAGTCCAAGGATAAACCCGACGGTGATGCCAAGAAAAATGATTCGCCACCGCCCAAGGTGATTCGCCGCGATGAGAAAACCGAGGGCGAAGCCGACCCCGCCGAGCTCAAGGCGACCGTCGGCGATGACGGTAAGGTCGCATTCGAGTTTCGCAATCAACCTTGGATCGACTTGGTCCAGTGGTTGGCGGATATCTCGGAGCTGCCGTTGGATTGGCAAGAGTTGCCGGCGGATCGTGTGAACCTCACCAGCCCCGGACGCTACACAGTCGAAGAAACTCGGGATCTGTTCAATCGGCATCTGCTCGCCCGAGGCTACACGCTGCTCAAGCTCGATGGCGGTTTGATCATTGCCAAGACGGAAGGCATCAACCCCGCGATCGTGCCTCGGATGGATCCGGACCAGCTCGCGGCGTTGTCACCCCATACCTTTGTTCGCACGTCGCTCGACGTGGGATGGTTGTCGGCCGAAAAATTGGCGGCGGAACTCAAGCCGATGATTAGCAGCAACGGTCGACTCACCGCGATGACGACGACCAATCGCATCGAAGCGATGGACGCAGCGATCAATCTGCGCCAGATCGCTGCACTGCTCACCGACGAGCGCAACCAAACGAGTCGTGACGCGCTCGCCCCGGAGTTCAAGCTGCGGTACTTGCCGGCCGAAGAGGCGAAGAAAATGCTCGAAGAATTCCTCGGCGTGAAAAAGGAGAAGGAACCGCCGCTGAATCCGCAGCAGATGCAAATGATGCAGCAGATGCGGCAACAGAACGGTAATCAACCGCCGCCCGAAGTGAAGGAGCCCGAAGTCTCGATCGTTGCCAACACTCGCCAAAACTCCGTCATCATTCGTGCCGGTGCCGATCGAGTCGCGATTGCGACCGAATTTCTGAAGCGAATCGATGTTCCCAGCGAATCGATGGTCTCGCTCTCGGATATTCAAAGCCGTGTCCAAGTCTATCGACTCGCCTCGCTCGACCCGGAAAAATTGGTGGAGATCATCAGCGAGATGAATGTCCTCGAACCGGCCACTCGGATGCGAGTCGACAAAGAGAACAAAGCGTTGATCGTGAGCGGAAGTGGCGCGGATCGTTTTATCATCGCGTCACTCATCGAACGACTCGATGGCAGCGGTCGCCAGTTTGAAGTGCTGCAGCTTCGTCGTCTCGATGCGACCGAAGTGGCGGAGTCGATCGAATTCTTGATGGGCCAGAAGAAGGAAGAAAAACAGGATTCGCGGCGATCTTATTACTACTTCGACCCTTTCAACAACAACGACGACAAGAAGTCCAGCGGTGATGAGTTCCGCGTCGCAGCGAACGCCCGTAGTCGCCAAATCTTGGTGTGGGCGAACGATATTGAAATGGAGGAAGTGCGATCTCTCTTGGTCAAGCTCGGCGAAATGCCGCCTGAAGGCGGAAGCCAACAACCTTTCCGGGTGATCGACGCGGCGACAACTCCGGAGACGTACGAGTACCTGCAACAACTGCGAGCGCAATGGCAACGAATGTCTTCCAACCCGTTGGAACTACCGGATGCTGAGCAATTCAAGGACCCGAACGATGACGCCAAGCAGCGATCACTCGAAGCTGAGAAATCCGAGCAAGACGGAAATAGCTCCGACGGCAATGAGGGTCGGTCGATCGACCTCGATCGCGACGAAGCCACGCTCGACGATGTGACATCCGCCGATGCCGCCCTGCAGCACCGCGATTCCGGTTACCAGTTCACCGTTGCGCAAGTGACGGCTGACGATCCCGCAGCACCGCTGCCCAAAATTGAATCCGCTCGCGACTTCGATCGGCTCTTCGGGGGCCCGAAGAAGTCCGCGGCCGCCGTCATCCCGGCTGAGTCCGACATGGAATCGCCGATTGCGAGCGAGGCGGAGGCAAAGGCACCGAAACCGTCGGCGGCGATTCAAATCACGGTCGACCGCAATGGCAATCTACTACTCACCAGTGAAGATACCCAGGCGCTCGACCGCTTGGAGAACTTGATGCTGCAGGTCGCTCCGCCGCAGCGTCCGTACCGCGTCTTTCCGGTGAAGAATGCGTCGGCAAGTTGGATGCGATTGAACTTGGAAGACTACTTCAAGGACGCCGAAGAAAGCGGCGACTCCGACGCCGATCGATTCTTCGGTTGGTACTTCGGCAACGAGAGTAACCAGCAAGACAAGAAGAAACCGGGGCTCGGTGCGGGCGCAAAGTTACGATTGGTTTCCGACAACGATACCAACACGATCGTGGTCACCGGCGCATCGAGTGATCAACTCAAAACGATTGCAGAATTGATTGAGCTTTGGGATGTGCCGGAACCGGTCAACAAACGCAAAACTCGCTTCACACGTCTGATCCCCGTCGCGTATGGAAAGGCGGATAAAATTGCCGAGACGGTCAAGGACGCCTACCGCGATTTACTGAGCAGCAATGACAAGGCGTTTCAAAAGCCATCGGGCGGCAACCGGGAAGGCGGCGCAGCGAAAGATGAACCGAGGAGCCGCGGCGGCAGTGGATCGGGGTTTGCCAGCGCCGATGGAGCCCAGGATGGTGGCGATGACGACTTTTCGTTCAAGGGGAAATTTTCGATTGGCATCGACGAGATTGGTAATTCTCTGCTCGTCAGTGCGGAGGGCGAACCGTTGCTCGAACTCGTTTCGGACATGATTAAACAACTCGACGAAGCTGCCCAGCCACGCGGGGACGTGCAAGTGATCCAGTTATCCGGTGGGCTGAGCGGCAAGACGCTCGAAGACGCTCTCGAGGCCTTTGGTGCGACAACGTCTCAGAAAGATGCTGGGAAGGGTCGCTCGCAACGATCGTCGAAATCTCCGGAAAAACGAAACGACGAGTGAATCGATTTTTGAGCTCAATATCGTCCAGACGGATTGCCGAATCATGGGCCCACGGGGTCGGACGATTCCGCCTGTGGATCGTTGTCGGTTGGATTTTGGTCGCGGTAACCGCTCGGGTGCTTGCCCCATCATGGAACGATGTCGCGTACGATGGCGACTTCGACTACTTACCCGCAACGATGTCGAGTGTTGCGGGGGGGAAGTTGCTCGATGATGCTTTCCCCGGCGACCGAAGTCGCAGCCAAATGGTGCTGCTCGTGGGCCGCGAGTCGGCTGGCCTGAGCGACAACGATGAGCTCGTCGGGCTCGACCTGCTACGACGTTTGTACCACCGTTTGAGCGAAGTCAGTTGGCGTCGTGCGATCGACCAAGGCTACTCGGGCGGCGCGATACAAGCCGATCAACCCTGGTCCCGTTGGATCGCGTTGACGGGTGAAGCACTCGATCAATCCATTGATATCGATAAACGATTCTACGAAAAACTTGGTGATCGAGTCCCATCGAGTGCGGCGACGCTGGACGAACCGCGAATGGCGATTGCGTACTGGGATCGTGCCCTTTTGCTCGAACAACTCGGCGGGGATAGCGACAAGATCGCGAGCGACTTTGAAGCCGCGCTCGTGATCCTGCCGGAAATGGAATCCGCCGCGACACCGCTGCTCGATCGCGATCTCACGGCTTGGTCGAACCTGTTGGATTTGCTGTCGTGGGACGATGCGATCATTGGGCAGCGACTCAAAACGAGCGGCGCCCGACTCGCTGTGCTGCAGCTTTCGAGCGAGCTTGCCGCCACGGAGAATATCGCCACCATCGAAGCGATCGACGCTTTGTTCAGCCGCGTGCAGACGTACAGCGGTCAATTTGCCGAGCCGGGTTTACAGCTGTTGAAGACCGGTTCCGCAGCGATCGGTGGCGAGACATTGATCGCGGCAAGAACGGCGATTCAGTACACCGAAGCCTTCACCATCGTGATGATTCTCACGATCTTGGTCATCGTCTATCGCGCGCCGTTGCTCGTCGCGGTGCCGATGATTTCGATTGGGGTCGCCGTGATGACATCGACCGCACTGGTGACATGGTTGACCCAGGCGAGCGCCAATCAAGCTCTGCTGGGACTCGACCTGCGAGTGTTCACGACCAGCCGCATCTTTGTGGTCGTGATCCTGTTCGGTGCTGGCACGGACTATTGCTTGTTTCTGATCGCACGATTGCGCGAGGAAGCGGGACTCGGTGGTCAATGGGGTGAGTGTTGCTCACGTGCGCTATCGGGCGTGAGCGGCGCGCTGCTGGGCAGCGCGCTGACCACGATCATTGGTCTGGGCATGTTGTGGATCGCGGAGTTCGGCAAGTTTCATTACACCGGTCCGATTATCGGCCTCTGCTTGGCGGTGGGATTACTCGTGTGCATGACGTTCACGCCCGCGCTCTTGCACTTGCTCGGCCCCAAGGTGTTTTGGCCGAGCAAGGTCGAAACGATCGATACGGATGACAAGCGCTCGACCATCCAGAGACTTTCTAGCTCGACCGGTCTCGGTGCGGGGTTGTGGCCATGGATCTCCCTGTTCATCACCCGTCGACCGGTGCTGCTCTTGGTGCTCGGCATCGGTCTACTCTTGATCCCCGCCCTGCACGGTTGGCAACACGAGAACGAGGTCACCTATGACCTCAGTCGTGAACTGGGCAGCGAAGCCGCCAGCCGCCGCGGTCTGCAGTTGTTGCAGCGGCATTTTGAGATCGGCGAGATCAATCCCGTCACGGTGTTGATTCTCAAACCGACGGCGATGGACGAGAAATTGCTGGAAAGAGAAACCAAGGCACTCGCTAAGGGTCTTTACTCGTTACCCAACGTGGTGGCCGTGCGGACGGCGGATGACCCACTCGGCGATTTCCCTCCCGATCGGGATATGGGATTGCTCAGCGGTGATGCCTGGCGTCGTCGAGCACTCAAGAGCCACCGCATCGCCAAGGAGTACTTTTTCTCGTCACGTCCCGATTATCAGAATCGACTCGCTCGTTTGGATGTTGTGATCGATGGGGATCCGTTCTCGCTCGACACGGCCGTGCTGGTTGCCAACATCAAGTCGAGTTTGGCGACCAAGACGACGAGCGTGGATTCCGCCTGGTACGGTTCACAAGTTTTGATGACTGGCACGACGCCGTCGATCATGGACCTGCGTGAAGTCACGCTGCGGGACAATCGGCGGATCAAGATTGCGGTGGTGCTCGCGGTATTCATCGTCCTGCTGATGGTGATCCGCCAAGTCGGTTTGTGCATGTACCTGATAGCGACGGTGCTGCTGAGCTACTACGCGACGTTGGGGCTGAGCATGGCTTGGTTCCGCTGGATGTATGGCGACGAGTTCGTCGGGCTGGACTGGAAGCTGCCCCTATTCCTCTTCGTCATTTTGGTGGCGGTGGGCCAAGACTACAACGTTTACTTGGTCGCCCGAATCATTGAGGAGCAAAAGAAATTGGGCTGGGTCATCGCCCTGCGCAAAGCGGTCTCAAGAACCGGCGGCATCATCACTGCCTGCGGCCTGGTGATGGCCGCGACTTTCTTCAGCATGACCAGTTCCGCTTGGTTTCCCACGCTCGCGAGCTGGGTCGGGCTGGGCGGGGGCGGAGACGACATCGCGCTGCGCGGGATCGTCGAACTCGGTTTCGCGCTAGGCCTCGGCGTGCTCATCGACACATTCTACGTCCGCACCATCCTCGTGCCCAGTTTCGTCGCCATCCTCGGCCGCTGGAACACGCGTCGAGCATCCTGAATGCTTGCTCGAAACGCGGCTTCATTTTAGGGTTAGCCCTTGAGCACCGTCGCGACCGCACTACAGAGGTGATCCATCCGGTTTTCGGACATCCCGGCGACGTTGATCCGGCCACTGCCGACGATGTAGATGCCATGGTTGTAGCGAAGCTCATCGACCTGCATCGGCGACAAACCGCTGTACGAGAACATCCCTTTTTGGTCGAGCAGGAATGTGAAATCACGATCGACGCCACTGGTCTTCATCCGGGATACGAAATCGCCTCGCAGCCGCGTGATGCGGTTTCGCATTTCATCGACTTCACCCCGCCACTGCGCCGTGAGCTCGGCATCCGCCAAGATCGTCGCCACGATCGCGCCACCATGCCGTGGCGGGTTGCTGTAGTTGCACCGCACGAGTCGCTTGAGTTGGCTGTGCGCGGCCGAGGCCTCCGTGGGTGTCGCCGCCACCACGATCATCGCACCGACACGTTCGCTATATAAGCCAAAGTTCTTCGAGAACGAGGTGCAAACGAAAGCTTCATCGACCGCGGCGAGCATCGCGCGCACGCCCACCGTGTCTTCGTCGATCCCCTCACCAAAACCTTGGTAGGCAAAATCGATCACCGGCATCAATCGCCGCTCCGCAAAGACCTCTGCGATGCCCTTCCACTGGTCCGGCGTCGGATCGATACCCGTCGGGTTGTGACAGCAGGCGTGCAATAGCACCGCATCGCCCGGCGTCGTCTTGGTCCGCAAGTCTTCGCACATCGCGGCAAAATCGAATCGCGTTTTATCAGCCGTCAGGTATCGATAATTTTCCGTCGCCAGCCCCGCGGCGTTGAAGATCGATTGATGGTTAGCCCAAGTCGGCGTCGACATCCAAACGCGGATGGGGGACATTTGGTCCGCCAAGAAGTCAGCGGCCAAGCGAACGGCGCCGGTGCCCCCGGGGGTCTGCAACACGCCAAGCCGGCCATGGTCGAGTGACTCGCCGAACACCATGCTGGCAACGTCGCTGCGGTACGACGCGAGCCCGTCGATCGACAAGTATCCCTTGCTCTTTTCGTCCACGAGTAGCTTCGCTTCCGCAGCCTTCACGGACGCGAGGATTGGCGTCTTTCCATCACTGTCTTGATAAACACCGACGCTGAGGTTCATTTTCGCCGGGTTCGGATCCGCATTGAATGCTTCTCCCAGTCCCAAAATAGGATCCGGGGGAGCGGTCGAAATGTGCGTGAAGCGATGCGAGTTCTTCGAGTCCGAGCCGGACGCGCTGGCCGAAGTGGCTGGGGATGTCATGCTGTGGGGGAACGCGTGAAAGGGGGAAAGGGAGTTCTCAGCTGCTTCAAATCCTAGTCGCCCGCCGCGTTTTGACCAATGTCGCATCCCGCAAATAACCTCGCCCTCCCGAGTTTGAATTCATGAAACGTCCTAGCACCATCGTCGTCGGGGCCGGCAGCGTCGGTTGCCTTGTCGCCATGCGGCTGGCCCGCGACTTTGGCCAGCATGTGCTCGTCTGCGAAACTGCGACGACCCCACACGTACCGGAAGCGACGGACGCCGATCGCCAACGTCCCGCGAGGTGGTTGCGACTCCTCGGTTCAGCCGACGATGGCGGCTTCACCACCGAGACCTGCTCGAATCTGGCGGGTCGATCGCTGGCGTGGCCGCGCGGACGCGGACTCGGCGGTTCGAGCCGCATCAATGCCATGATCTGGCACGATCCGACACCCGGCGATCTTGACGCGATCGAGCTCGCCAGCGGCGGCGCGATCAACTCCGCCGCACTGCGGAAAGCCGTCGCCGAGATCGAATCGCTGGTGCGACCGGAGCGACCGGGTTGGCTCAGCCCGACCGCCCAAGCGTTCTTGGCAGCGATGAAAACGCATCCGACGCTGAGCCGTGAACCGATCGCCGGCTACCGACGTTTCAATCGCCAAGGTGTCCGCTGGACAGCGGAATCCTTGCTGCAAAACGCCCCCGTCGGATCAATCGAGATCGTGCATTCGAGTGTCGATCGAGTGTTGTTCAAGGGTGATCGCGCGATCGGGGTCCGAATCATTCGCGACGGCACGGCCCAAGATCGTTTCGCCGATCACGGCGTGGTGCTTTGCGCCGGTACGCTAGCGACACCGATGATCCTCGTGCGCAGTGGCATCGGGCCGCTTGAGACGCTCAATGATCTCCGTTTGCCTCATCGATATCGATGCGAAGCCGTGGGTCGAAACTTGCAAGACCACCTCGTCATGCCCGTCGTTTACGACACGAATCATTCGACACCGTTCAGCGATCAAGTCTCGCTGCGAGATCTCGCTCGTTGGCAAATCGCGGGCACGGGGCCGCTCGCGTGCAATCTGGCCGAGTGCGGAGGCTTGGTCGCGCTCCGTCGCTTTCAATTGCACGTCACACCGACGCACTACTTGAAGTTCCCGCGAACCGCGGCGGAGTCTGCGATGACGATCGCCGTCAACGTTACCCGTCCGCAAAGCCGCGGTGAAGTGAGCTGTGTCTCGACGGACGCGACGGCACCCATGAAAATCGACACGGGCTATTTGAGTCATCCCGACGACCTGGACGCCCTCGTCGCCGGTATCGCCTGGGTTCGCGAGCTGGTCAGCCAAAGTGACGTGTCACGAATCATCCACCGCGAGTTGATCCCCGGCACGAACCGCGACACCCGCGAGTCACTCGTCAAAGCGATCGCTCGCTACAGCCAAACGCTCTACCATCCCGTCGGTACGTGTGCGATATCGGCCGACGAATGCGGACCCGTCGATCCCAATTTTCGCGTCCGCGGCGTCGACCGATTGTGGATCGCCGACGGTTCGATCCTCGCCGAGATCACGCAAGCCAACCCCAGTGTGACACTGATGTCACTCGGCTGGATCGCCGCCAGCGAAATCGCCCGCGTCGGCTGAACCGATCCTGCGGCTCAGGTACTCGGATCAAGCGGAGAAGATGGATTGAGTCGATAAGCAACTCGTACTACACCGGAACCAATTGCGCAGCCGGCCGCCAGTCGACGATTTGGATTTCGACTTTCTTGAAGCCTCGAAACTCGTTGATCACGGGGCGATAGGCGATCTCGATCGGGCCTTCACAGGCGTTGAGCTCGTCGCACCAATCTCCCGCACCGAAAGCGACGCCACGCATCACGGTACTGCCTTGGCGAAGCTTGACGGTCAAGTGACGGTCGCCGCCTCCCATCCGACGGGAGGGTTCGTCCAAGCGGACGTCACGGCAATAGAGGACGGGTCGCGGATTACCAGCACCGAAGGGCGCTAGCATCTCCATGTGCCGGATCGATTCAATGCTCAATTGGCCGAGAGCCGATTCAGCATCGATGACGATCTCGGGCACAATCTCGCGGTCCGTCCACTGCCGCGCCACCGCTTCACAGAAGTCGCCGCGAAAAGCCGGGATATCCCGCTCTTGGATCGTTAAGCCCGCCGCAGCTTTGTGACCACCGAAACGGGCCAAGCGATCGCTGCATTCGTCAAGCGCGGCATGCAAGTCGATGTCGGTACCGCCGACACGGCCCGAGCCCACCGCCTCCGTTTTACCAGCATTATCGAGCGAAATGACGATCACAGGCTTTGCGTACTTCTCCGCCAAACGACCGGCGACGACACCAATCACTCCCTGGTGCCAACCGACCCCGGCGAGCACGAGTGCCGCGTCACCGTCGGGATCGAACTCAGTCTTCGCTTGCTTCTGCGCCGCCAAATAAACGCTGCGCTGCAAACTGTCTCGGCTGCTATTGAGTTGATTGATGTACTCGGCGAGCGCGACCGCGCGGTCTCCGGCACCGATCGTGAGCAGCTCGACGGCGAGTTGTGCCTGTCCCAACCGACCGGCGGCGTTCAAACGTGGGCCCAGTGCGAAACCGATCGACTCGGTCGTGATCGGGCCGTGCTCGCCAACTCCGGTGATCTTCATCAACTCCACGAGCCCCGGCAGCGGTTCAACTTTGAGCATCCGCAAGCCATGTTCGACGAGCACACGATTCTCATCGAGCAGCGGCACCACGTCGGCGACGGTTCCGATCGCCGCGAGCGATAGGGACTGCATCAAGTATCGACGCAGTGGCTCAGTGACCTTCGTCGAACCGCACATCTCTTGGCAAAGCGCCCAGGCGAGTTTGAACGCCACACCGGCGCCACATAGCTCACCAAACGGATACGCTGTTCCCGGTAGTCTTGGGTGGACAATCGCCGCCGCATCGGGCAAGGAGTCGGCGAACGTGTGGTGATCCGTGATGATCAGCGTCAGCTCGAGTTCTTTGCACAACTCGGCGTGCGCGATGCTGGTGATCCCGCAGTCGACCGTGACGATAATCTTCTTGTCACGCTCAGCAAGCTTGCGGATCGCGTCCTCATTGAGTCCGTAACCGTCCTCGAGTCGATTGGGCACGTAGTAGCTGACGTTCCCGCCGAGCAACTTGATCCCGTTGACGAGAATCGCACTGGCCGTCATTCCGTCAGCGTCGTAGTCGCCATAGATGACGATCGGAACTGAATCACGAATCGCTGGCACGAGGATCTCGACCGCTGCGATGATCCCCGGTAAGAGTTTCGGATCACGCAAGCCGGTCAACTTGGTGTCCATGAACCGCGCCGCATGATCGGCGTCATAAACACCACGGCTGATGAGCAACTGCGCGACCACCGGCGGCAACTGAGTCGTCCGAATCAAGTGCTCGACTCGGGCTGAATCGTGGGGAATGATCCGCCAACGTCGCTGCATCCGTGTTTCCCCAAAACTCCAACCCGTCGGTCTTGGACGACGCCGATTTTGGACGACGCCTCTTTTAAACGAAATCGCTGAAGTGAATTACTTCTTCTTCTCGTTGTGCCAAGTGTGCTTCCGCAACTCGGGATTGTACTTCTTCAAGCGAAGTTTTTCGCCACCGGGTTTGCGACGAAGCGTGTAGTTGTACTTGCCCGTCTCTTCACAGACGAGGAACACGGTTTCAGCTTTCTTTTTACTACGTCCAGCCATCGGAGCCAATCTTCACTAAAACGGTCAAGGGAATTTCGAGCGGGATTATTGCCTGAATCGACTGGCTTGGGCAAGTAGAAATAGGCAACTTGTGAGGGTTTCCAAGCTAAATTCTCGCTCCCGTGCATCCCACTGGGCCCCCATTCTCGGCTAGCGGACTTCGCCCGTGGTTTCAAGCGGCCTCGCGAATTCCCGCAAATTCTTGCGATTCACGCTGCGATTCGACCCAGAATCGATGCGGCCGGCAGAATTTTACGAACGTTGCTCGCCCCAAAGCAGGAGCAGTTGAATGGCGTGTTCGGCGGCAACAACCATTTCATCGAGGCAAGCGAACTCGGTCACGCTGTGAATGTTGTGCTGGCCACTGGACAAGTTCGGCGTCGGCAAACCCTTCTCGGTGAGCTGGCTGCCATCGGTACCACCGCGAACGATCTCGGTGCGATGGGGAAGCCCCAATCGCTCGAACGCTTCGATCGCCAACCCCACTGCGGCGGGAAGTTTCTGCAGTCCATCGCGAAGGTTTCGATACTGCTGGCGAGTCGTCACTTCGACGTTCAATCCCGGCGTCTGGGAGGCGATCGCATTTGCGATTTCTCTCAATTGATCCGCATAAGTGGTGAGGTCTTCTTTATCAAACGATCGTAAGATGAGTTCCACCGTGGCCTCACCCACTCCGCCACGAACGGTGTGGGGATGAATGAAGCCTTGTCGATTCGACGTCGTTTCGGGCGTGTCTTGCGTTCGCGGTAACGCCGCGATGAAATCCGCAGCGGCGCGAGTCGCGTTGACCATGCGGTCTTTCGCGATTGCGGGATGGATGTTGTAGCCGGTGAATCGCACCTTGGCCGCGTCGGCGGAAAATGTCTCGACATCAATGCTGCCAACCCCGCCCCCATCGAGCGTGTAAGCGACCGTTGCATCGAGTTTGTCGAGGTCAATTTTGTCGGTGCCGCGACCGATCTCTTCGTCACACGTGAATAGCAATCGGACATTGCCGTGTGGCAGGTGCGGTTGCTCGACGAGCGACTCGGCCACCTCCATGATGATCGCGATCCCCGCCTTATCGTCACCGCCCAGTAACGTGGTGCCATCGGTCGTGATCAGTGTTTTCCCCACGACCGTGTCGAGCGTCGGTGACGTCGACGGCGAGATCACCCCGCCGTTTTCCAGTTGAATGTCGCCACCCATGTAGGCATCGATGACTCGCGGTCGCACGTTTTCTCCCGGCGCCTCGGGTGACGTATCCATGTGCGCTACCAGCGCGACCGACGGGCTAGTGCCACCATGAGTCGCTGGCACCGTCGCCCACACCAATCCGAATTCATCGAGGTGAACACCGTCGAGGCCCATGCGATGAAGTTCCTCGCACAGCAATTCGGCGAGCACTCGCTGGGATCCGCTACTCGGATAAGTATCGCTCGTCGGATCCGCGGCGGTACCGATTTGGACGTATCGCAAAAAACGATCGAGCAAACGAGCCTGGTTGATCTTCGGGAGTTGAGGTGCGGTCGATCGAGTCATCGCGGTTGTCGCTCGTTGGCTGGTGAGATGGACGGTGATGAAGCTTCCGTCGATTCATTGTACGTGGGACGGCCACGCCTCACGCAGCGATACGTGCGGAAGTGGTATTCGATTCGAGTTCATCGATCACCTGGCAAACGTGCTCAACGCCAATGGTTTTCATGGCGGTATTGTCGACTCTGCTTTGATGACGTCGCGAACCGGATTCGTAGGCGAGCTGCAGCGCAATGTGGCCATAAGGTCCCCGGTCGCTCGGACGCGTCACACCGTAGAGACCGACGGCTCGTGTCCCGACCGCAACCGCGAGGTGAAGCGCGTGGCAATCACCCCCGAGGAATAGATCCGCCGACTCGATGAGCGCGGCCAAGTGCATCAGGTCGGTCTCAGGAGCGAGAAATGCGGCGCCGACGGATCGCGTCACGATCTCTTCGGCCATCAATCGCTCGTCGTAAGTTTCACAGATCAACGCAGTCTGGTATCCGTATCGATCGCGCAGATAACGTGCGGTGCTGGCGAATCGATCGGCCTCCCAACGTTTCGATTTCCAATCGCCGCTGGTGGACATGATCGCAAGATTGCGGGCCCGAACACTCGATCGCCAACGCGTCGCCCACGTTCGAGTGAGCGGTGACATGGGAAAATCCCAGCGAACTTGCGGCGTGTGAATGCCCAGCGGAGTGAGCAACTCGAGCGAGCGATCGGTCAAATGGCTGAACACCGGCGAGACACAGTCCGTGTAGGTGAACCGGCGCCACGCACTGGTGGATCGCTTGGCATAGCCGAGTCGTCTCGCGGCGCCGCTCAATCGCGTCGCGAAGGTCGATGCGGTGCTCCGCTCAAGATCGATGGCGATATCCGGGGCGAAGCTTCTCAATTTTGATCGCGTGTGACGAATCCTCGACACCGATTTTAACCAATCGCTGGGAAGAACAAGGGCCTCGTCGACGCAGCGATGAGCGCGGATAGCGTGCGACGATGCTTCGCCGACGACCCAACCGATCCAGGCGTCGGGAAAGTGATCGCGCAGGGCACAGGCGACCGGGAGCGTGAGAATCACATCGGCGGTCGAACCGAGACGGTTGATGAGTATTCGAGGAGCGTCAACGGACGACATCACAGCGATCCTTCGCGCAAGAGGACGGGGAACCGAGCGTCGACGTTAGCACTTCGAGATTGTTGAAAGCCAGCCCATTCGTGCGGCGATCCTGGTGACCGCGAGAGTGCTATCGGCCATAGCTTTGGCGATACTCGCGACTCGCACTGGCGTAGTGCTCCGCCGCGTGGGCGATTCGAGCTCGATCCTCGTCCGTGCAAACGCGAACGACCCGGCCGGGTGTGCCGATCACGAGTTGGCCGGGTGGAATCGACACGCCTTCGGGCACGAGTGCCCCCGCAGCGATGATGCTGCCCCGGCCGATGACGGCTCCGTTGAGCACGACGGCTCGGATGCCGATCAGCACGTCATCTTCGATTCTCGCGCCATTAACAATCGCTCCATGGCCGAGTGTGACCCGGTTACCAATCGTGCACGGGAATCCGGGATCGGCATGGATCACGCACAAGTCTTGGACATTGGATGACTCGCCGATTTCGATCGGCGAGGTGTCACCACGAACGACCGCGCCGAACCAAATGCTCGAACGCTTTCCCAATCGGACTTGACCGCAAACGACCGATCCCGGGGCAAGGTACGCCTCGGGATCGATGAGCTCAGCGTGAAACTTCGTATCCAACCGCTCAGTTCCCAAACGGATCGTCGTCAGCGGGTGCCGAGCCGAAGGGATCAGCCGCGTCGCCGCCAGCCGGTGCACCGAAGATATCGTCACCGCCGGCCGCTGCCGGAGCACCGAACGGATCCTTGGTTCCGGCGGCGGGAGCTTCGCCGCCAGCCATGGGTGTTTCCATCGGCACGTCGTCCAACACGTCACCAAATGCGTCCTTCGATTCGACCTTGGCTTCGCCTCCGGCCATATTCAAATCGTCCGAAAACGGGTTGGGTGCATCAGCACTCGTGGGTGGCGGTGGCGGAGCCAGTGGGGAGGAGCGCCGCGGCATCGAGCCACTCACTTCTTGCGGCTGGGCCGCATCAATTTCACCGTAACGCTGCTGCGAGCGGACGTTGGCAAGAGCGAGTGCGTCGAGTTTTGCCTTGCGGCGGATTTCCTCGAGCTTTAAACGGTCATGGCCCTGGATTCGCGACAGCGATTGACCGATCGCGGGGCTGGTGCCTGACTGGGCTTCGATTTCCGCCCCAGCTTGCCAATCGGCCTCGGCCTCATACTGGCGCCCCGAATTCTTCGCGGCGAGGCCACGGAAGTAATAGGCACGAGGATCCTTCAAGCCAGCCTGGATGGCACTCGTCAAGAATTGATAGGCGTCATTGGAATTGTTGGAGAAGTAAGCGTGGACACCACGTCCATACATCTCCGACAAAATCGCGTTCTGGGCTTGGGCATCCGACGATAACGGACCCGTGAAAAGTCCAGCCCCGACGAGAGCGGCAGCTGCGAGTGGTAGCGAGCGTAATTTCAGTTTCATAGCGGTGGGATCCTCCTCCAGCGGCATCGGCATGCGAGCCACCGGAGCTTTGCACAAGATTGATTCAATACCCAAACTGTAGTTGTGAGGGTTCAGACCAGCAAACCTTTTCCGAATGTAGCGGCCTCAGGCGGCGATTTCGGCGGGCTTTTTCGCCGCCCCAGACTGCTCGTCGACGTACTCCACAGCCCGCCGCAATTGCGGATCGAGTAGCAACCCGCTCGAAGTCGTCGCGCTGGCAGCGGCAGCTTTCGGTTCGGAATCTTCTTCATCGACCGCTGCCGCCTCATCGGCTGAGTCCGTTTCGTCAGCCGCACTATCCAGCACCTTCGGCTCAATCCCGACCAGCAGCGGGTACGACGCTTCTCGCCATCGCCGCACCAATTTTTCCAGGGTCGCGTCATCGATCGCGACCTCGTACCCGGAGTCCGGGCGAACGCCCCATTCGTCTTCCTCGGACGCATCCTTGAGTCGGTGAATGTTATGATCGTTGGGTCGATAGTAGCGAGCAATTGTCAAGCGGAGCGCCGCCCGCCCGTATTGCAGCGGCATGATCTCCTGGACCGTGCCTTTTCCATAGCTGCGCATGCCGACGACGACCGCGCGCTCGTTGTCTTGCAAACAAGCCGCCACAATCTCGCTCGCACTCGCCGAGTCCCCGTCGACTAGAACGGCGATCGGTTTTTCGAGATCGACGAGCGTACCCACTTCTGCGGAAAACGATTCGTTGACGTCGCCCCCACGCATCCGCGTCGACACGATTTTGCCCTCATCGAGAAACATGTCACAAATATCGACGGCGGAGTAAAGCAGCCCGCCACCATTACCGCGCAAGTCCAGCACCAAGCCTCGGAATTGGTTGTCGAGTTTGTTCAACACGGTCGTCAATTCTTCGACCGTCTTGTCGCCGAAGCTCGTCAGCCGCACGTAAGCGATCTCGGGGTCATCCGCCAGCCGATACACCCACGTGTTGTCCTCGCCGCGATGGTCACCGATCACCGACTCCATCGCGATCGTCGCTCGCGCGATGCTGAGTTCCACTTCGACATCCTTCCGCAACACCACGAGGCTCACCCTCGTTCCCACCGGCCCACGCAATTGAGAACTGACTTGACCGATGTCCTGGGTTGAAACCTCCGCACCGTCAACGCGGATGATCTCATCACCGGGCATCAAGCCCGCCGCGAGCGCGGGTGAGCCGACGAGCGGTGTGATCACGCGAACTGGTTTACCGATCTCCGGTTGCTCGACCAAAATGCCGATGCCAGCGAACTCTTGATTGATGCTGTCTTGAAACGTCGCCAACGCATCCCCAGGAATGTAGGAACTGTGTTCGTCGAGCGTATCGGTCATGCCCGTGAGCGCCGCACCGAGCAATTTGTCGGACTCGACCGGATCGACGTAGTAAGCATCGATTAGGTTCAAGGCATCCGCCACGAACAACGCCGGTTTCGTTTGTCGGTGCTTGGAGTAGCAGAGAATTGAGACAAACGCGACGACGATGATGACGGCAAAGTTTCGGGGTAACACGAGTGGTGGACCTTCGAGGGCGAAACAATCAATGCGAAAACACTACCTCGATTCTACCCGTTAGATCCCCACGAACGGTACCGGGACCAAAATTGCGTGCTGCTGGACCCACGTCTGTAGCCCGTCCCAACTCGTGTACTGGGACACGTAAACGAACAACAAATACGTCGCCACCACCGGAATCATCAACCCGCGGACGGTCCACCGCGAGAGCGCCGCCCATCGACCCACCGGCATCGGCTTCCGACGCATCCGACGCAGCGCCAATCCAGCCGCGATGCGGGCGGGCAGCATGAACGCGACAAACACCAAACATGGCAACCAAACGACCTCTTTTGGCGTCGCTTCGATTTTCAGTAAGTACAACGGAATCGGCATGATCACGAGCCCACACAGCATCGCGCCCAACCACGCCCAGGGAGCATGTCGAAACCGCTGACGAATCTCGCGCACCTGGAACAGTGCCGAGACGCGGTTCTCCGCCGCAAAGTGAGCCTGCAGCATCGGCAAGTAAAACATTGCCATGCCCAGCGCAACAAGTGACAAACCGCCCACGAGCCCGGCCAGTCCCGTCGTCCCGCTACGGTTCGCGGCGATGATGATCATCGCGGGCAACAACCACACCAGCGTCCCTAGGAAAGCTCGCAAACCCAACCAGAAAAGTCGGGGCAATTGAAGCGAAACGGTGAATTCCCACAGCCGATCCGGCAATCGACTCCAAGTATCCCATCGCCGTCCCTCTTTCAAAAATCGCTTCGGTTGTGGCCACAGATAATGGGACAATCGACCACCGCGGGCCCAAACCCAAAGCAACCAACACGTCGCCAGAATCGCGCAGGTGATCGCCAGCATTCGCAGCCGCGTCGATTGATCCGATCCCGGATCGATGATCGCCGATACCGACTCCAAATGGACCAGCAATTGAACTGGTAAGGATGCCAGAAATAAACCCACCACGGCCAAGCCGATACCACCAGCTTGGGAGAGTCCGTGGACCGACTCCCGCACCGTCCCGCCGCGTCCCAATCGTCCAGCCACATCCAACAAATAACCGAACGCGACTAACTGGATCACTGGAATTGCGGTCAAAAAAGCGAGCAACGCCACCAGCGACGCCAAGCTGAACACCGTCCAGGTCGCCCTCGCAAGTCCGCTCGCACCGCGGCGAAACAGCGATGCTTTCGTGGCCAGCCCCACCGGACCGAGTGCTCTCAAATCGTGGGCGACTGCTCCGCGTTCCCGATCGCTACCGTCCACCGTGATCCAAGCGGCAGCCATCTGTTCCCGTCCCTCGGTCGTGTCTTCGGTCGCAAAAGTCACAGTTTTTCCATTCGTTGATGCTCGTCCCCCGGATGATCTTCGTTCGCCGCCTCGCAATCTTGGCCCCCGATGACAATTGAGAAGCAGCCCATTTTTAAAGCCACCCATTCTTGCTGCTGCTCGCTCACCAGCATCCAGGCAACGATTAAGCTGGACACAATGCAGCGACGATTGTTCGTCGGCGAACCTACAGCAATCTCACCCGAATTTGCGGAGTTTCCTTGATGGCATCGTACTATCGCAGCATGACGTGCTTGATCGTTCTCCTAATGCAGATGCCAATGGCGTTGTCGGAAGAGCTGCGCACATGGAAAGATTCGTCCGGCAGCTTCTCCGTTGAGGCTAAATTCGTTTCACAAAATGCAACTTCCGTCACCCTGCGGACCGGCGATGAACGGGACATCGCGGTGCCGCTCGCTAAGCTCAGCCGCGAGGATCGGCAATACCTCGCTCAACTGAAGCCGCCCCAGTCCGATCGTCCAAAAGTTCAACCCGCAATCGCCGACACCCTCGCCAACCGCTTGGCGACAAAGGCAGATTTCCAGTTTTCGCAGTCGCCGCTGACGGAGGTTCTTCAGTCGTTTCGTGATGACCACGGATTGCCCGTGTTGCTCGATCAAAGTGCCATTGAAAGCGCCGGCATCAGTACCTCAGCGAGCATCTCTTTCGTCAAGAAAAGCGTTCCCGTGGGAGACGCTTTCGCTGAACTTTTGAAGTCGCTTTCACTCCAGTGGACCATCGACCGTGGCGTCGTCGTTGTCACGACTTTTGATGGGGCGGAGCATCGTCTGAGTACACGCGTTTATCGAATAAAAAGTGGAGCAAATCCGGCTGCGTTGATGAGGGATATCACTCAATCGATGGAACCCCATTCGTGGGAATCGCTCGGTGGTCCTTGCTCGATCATACCCCTACCCCCACGCTCCATAATCGTGAGACAACGGCACTTTGTCCATCAGCAAATTGCAAGCAAGTACGTCGGCAAGCTCATGCTCGTTCCCCATCAACCGTACTCCTTGAATGCATTGCGGGTCAACGTTCCGGTCGAATCGTTGACCAAGACCCTGTCTCTCGACATCACCAACCAACGACTGAGCGAAGTCGCGACCCGGATGTCTGACGCGGCTAAGATCGAGATCAAGGTGGATGAACAATCGATCCAATCCGTGGGTTTGAGTTTGGATAGCGCATTCACGATCAACCTTCCTGAATTACCGCTGCTGGACGTAGCGAGTCATCTTTTCGAGCCGATGGGTTTGACGCTGTCGATTCAAGACCAAGAGATTTACATCACGACGGAGGATGGCGCGGCCAGCTACCTCATTCCGGCCAACTACAAGACGGGTGCTTTGAATCCAGAGCAATTGCGACTCGCTCTAATGAGCACAGCCTCTCCAAGTTCATGGGACGTTCTGGGCGGTCCAGGCTCGATCAAAAATGGCCCCGGTGGCTCCCTCGAAATCCAGCAGACATTAGATGTGCATGTCGAAATTGCACAAATACTGAGTGATTTGTAGATCCCCAGGGGTCGTGTTCGTCGGGAAAAAGCCGATTGAACTTTCGCTCAGCGCTGCCGGATCTCCCAAGGCGTCGATCCGGCCTACGGCAATGAACCCAGGCAAGTGAGCGGTTTTGGCGCTAGCCACCGGCATTTCATCGATCCGATTGAACTTTCGCTCAGCGCTGCCGGATCTCCCAAGGCGTCGATCCGGCCTACGGCAACGGACCCAGGCAAGTGAGCGGCTTTGGCGCTAGCCACCGGCATTTCATCGATTCGATTGAACTTTCGCTCAGCGCTGCCGGATCTCCCAAGGCGTCGATCCGGCCTACGGCAACGGACCCAGGCAAGTGAGCGGCTTTGGCGCAGCCACCGGCATTTCATCGATTCGATTGAACTTTCGCTCAGCGCTGCCGGATCTCCCAAGGCGTCGATCCGGCCTACGGCAACGGACCCAGGCAAGTGAGCGGCTTTGGCG
>JBBSJZ010000014.1:0-24767 GCA_038256795.1 Pirellulales bacterium
AGCGGCACGATCTCCACGTCCGAGGACCGCAGCAGCCTGTTTGGCCTCGGCGAGCCGCACCGCCGCACACTCGGCTCGGCTCATCGTCATCGAACCGCGACAACCATCGGCCAGATTCATGTAGTGCAGCGACCAGCCCCGTCGTGCGAGCTGCAGCATCGTGCCCGCCATCAGGAATTCGATGTCATCATGGTGAGCGGCAATCGCGAGAACGGAAGGCATGAATAAAATTCCAATCAGAAATAGATCGATAGAGAACTAAAAACTTGGGAACAGGATGACAGAGCCAAAGCTCTTTTTGAGCCGTCTCGACCAAAACCTGAAACCTAAAACCTGACGACTTCCTACATCTGACAACCACCGCCGCAGCAGCGGGGCATGCTGCAGGGTTCGCCGCCAGCGGTGACAGGCAGCGAGGAGTTGCCTCTGACATTCGGGGACGCCGTTACGCTGAGGACCCGATCGAGACCTGCGGAACCGCAATCGGGGCACGCAAGCTTTTCGCCGGTAGTACGGACGAGTAGTTCAACGATTTGGTCGCACGATTTGCATTCGTATTCGTAGAGCGGCATGATGAACCTGGATCGAAAGGGTTTTTTACGTCAAGCGACGAGAGGGCGACGCCAAGATGTCTAGTTTAACGCTGACGCGGGATCAAGTCCGCAAGGTCGACGAGATTGCAATCACGCATTATGGCATGAGCGGTCTCGTCCTGATGGAGAATGCGGGCCGAGGCTGTGCCCAGCGGATCGCCGCGATCATCCATGACATCACTGCGGGCGAAATGGCGACGGTCAAGCCAGCTCCGCAATTGTCCGTGACGATTCTCTGCGGCAAAGGCAACAATGCGGGCGACGGTTACGTGATCGCCCGGCATCTGGAGCTGAGCGGTGTGGAGGTGACTTTGGTAGCACTCATCGCCATCGATGAACTTGGTGGAGATTCCCGCGTCAACGCGGAAATCGCCGTGAAGGCCGGATTGCCATGCGTATCGGTCCCCGGTGCCGACGAGCTCCAGCGATTGCTGTTCAAAAGCGGCGTGATCGTCGACTGCATGTTGGGGACGGGAGCGACGGGGCGGCCTCGGGAGCCGTTTGCCAGTGCCATCCGGATTGCCAATCACGCGGACGCGATCCGGGTGGCCATCGACATACCGACGGGTTTCGACGGTGGCGGCGATGCCAGCGAAATGTTTCGCGCCGACCACACGCTCACCTTGGTCGCTCGCAAAGTCGATTTCGACTCGTCCCCGCAATCGGCTTCACTCGGGAAAATCCAAGTCATTTCGATTGGCGTTCCCCAGCGACTTTTGGACGAGCTGGCGAACGGGTGAAGAAGCCCCAGGGTTCATTTCGAGCTGTGTTCAACCGCTCAAAACCGATCGGATTCAATTCGCTTGGTGGCGACTGAGCGAGTACAATCCAATGCGGTTTGTCGCGAGCGACTGGAGTCTCATGGGGGTGGGTTCGCGTTGTACCGATTGTTCGCTTTTCTCAGCCCGTTAGGAAGTTGACGGTTCATGATGCCAAGACACTCAATTCTCATCGCTACGGCCTGGATCGCATGGGTCTCGATTTCGGGAGCCGGCGTTTGGAAAACGGACGTCGCCGCGGCAGATCTACTGACGCCGAATCAGGCAGCGAGATTGGGGCTGACCGAGTCATGGCGACGTCAAATGCAAGTTTCCGGGGGTGCGCGGTCGATCATTGACCAGCAGGTGCATGTCATCCAAGGCAACGAGCTTGAGTTCGTCGAAGTGATCGAGTCCACCACGCCGCAGGCCGCCACCGCAGACGCCGCGCAGGTCAACGCCGCGGATGCCGATTTCGGCATCGAGCTCGATGTCACCAGCGGCTTACCGAAAGCGGAGGGAAAGTCACCCGAGGACGCGAAGGTATTCGCTCGCTACCGGATCGATCGATTCGGCGGCACAGCGTCGACGCTCGACAAGGCGGAGGCTGAACGACGGGCCCGCCAGCAATTGCGTGTCCTCGCTTCACGCGGCATCACGGCACGGATCACGACGCGAACCGCGCCGCTCGTTCGACTCTACACGCTCGGTAACGACGGTACGTTGCAGTGCCAGGACGGTGAGTCTGGCGAATTGCTTTGGATCGTTCATGTCGGCTCGGTCAGCCTCGGCTACGGATCGCTCGGCATCGGCACGGAATCACTCACCGTCATTAATGGCAGCGACCTGATCCGTATCGACGCGATGAACGGTGACGAGATATCGACCGAGCGAATCACGAGTGTGCCCATTCACGGGGCCGTCCACGCCGCCGACTTCAGCGTCGTGCCGACCATTCGTGGCGGTGTCGAATGCCATCCGCTCAACGATCCTTCATTGGATCCGTTCATGGAATTGGTGACCGGCGTGGCGACGTCGATCCCCAGCTTGGCACCCGGCAGCCCCTATGTCGCCTGGGCTACCGATCGAGGATTCGTTTATTTCATGGAACTCGCGGGACGACCGGCGGTGCAGTTTCGCGTCAAGACCGAAGGCATCGTGCACGGACGAATCGCCGGCGCGGCTGGCGACCGTTTCTTCTTTGGGAGTGATGTCGGTCAAGTTTATGCAGTTCACGCCTCGCGAATCGGGGAGGTGCTTTGGTCCAACCCTTTCGGCGAGCCGTTCTACAACCGACCCCTCGTTCACGGCGACAAGGTCTTCATCCGCTCTTCCTACGGATCATTATTCGCACTCAACATCGATTCAGGGATCATGGCCTGGGACAACACAACCCCGGGCGTCGATGAGTTGATCGCGTGTTTCAATGATCGACTCTACGTGCGAATGCTCAGCGGCGCACTCGCGGTGATCAACACGGTCGACGGAGACGTTGTCGAAGTCCTCGGCTCCGTGCAAGCGCGGAATCTACTCATCAACTACAAAACCAACCGCCTGTACTTGCTCGATGATTCCGGGAATGTCCAGTGCTTGAAGCCGGTCGGCTCGGATTTGCCACAAATCGACGAGTCGATGCTGGCTACCTTGACGGAAAAAGTGGCTACCGAGGACGAAACCAAGGTGGAGGCAAAGACCGACGAAAAAACCAAAGCGATCGATCCGTTCGGCGCCGGCGGTAGCGACCCGTTCGGTGCTGGCGGTAGCGACCCTTTCGGTGCTGGCGGTAGCGACCCATTCGGTGCCGGTGGTGCAGCGGCCGACCCGTTCGGCGGCGGCGCCGCCGACGACCCGTTCAAATAACGCAGTGGCTTGGTTCAATCGTGCCATCACGGTGTTACTCGTGGGGCTGGTTCGTTGGTACCAAGTGATCCTCAGTCCCCTCAAGGGGCCGAGTTGCCGGTTCACACCCACGTGCAGCCAATATGCGATTGAAGCGATCCAGCGGTACGGGCCCCTGGCGGGAAGCTACCGCGCCCTGCGGCGGATTTTGCGTTGCCATCCCTGGCACCCCGGCGGCCACGACCCGCCATGACCGGCGCCGCTCGAGGCTGCGCCCCTCACCTCTCGGGTTTGAGGGCTAGGGAGTGGGGACAATCTGCGATTGAGGAAGTTCATTTGAGCATTCCTTGGATGGAACAATCTGGCATCTCGGTGCGTCCTAGTCTGCGGCGGTTTCCCGCTGCGGCTTGGCAAACTGTGCGGGTTGTTCCGAATTTCGTCGTCTTGACGGTTGTGAAGTGCCGACCACACACCGATGACGGGCTAACGGTGCCGATTGGCAATTCGGATTTGCCACTTCAACTTCGCTTTTCGCGTCCCCAAGGACTTCGGTTATGCGTCCCCCAGTTTCACGATCCATTTTGCAAACTCCATCCACCCTCGGCGACGGTAGCGTGAGCTCAACCCCACGCCGTGCCAAATCGCGATGGGGCCGAATGCTGGCGGGACTGGTCGAGCGGAGTGAATCCACCAATACCAAGCGAGGACGGCTGCTGCTCGAAACGCTCGAGAATCGTCAATTGATGGCGGGCGACGTGGAGATGATGTTCACGGGCAGCGTGGCGGCTGAATCCCAATCGGCAGCCACCGCGGCGATGCTCTCCAGCTCGACGGATGCCGCGGCGGGGCTCGTCGGCCAGCCCGAGGGTGAACCGCAACAGGATCTGGTGGCGTTCGCGAAGGCGATCAAGGCGACTGGTGCCCAGTTCTTCGGCTCCGCGTGGTGTCCGTTCTGCACCGAGCAAAAGCAATTGTTTCAAGATGGTGGCAAGTACTTACCCTTCGTTGAAGTCACGGGCCCTGATCGCCAGCTCAACTCGATCGGGATCTCGGAAAACATTTCACAGTTTCCGACATGGAAGTTCGCCGATGGCACCACCGCAACCGGCGTGCAGTCCTTGGCAACGCTGAGCCAGCGGACGGGCGTGGCGATTCCCACCAGCGAGTCGCCGACGTTTGCCGCGATCGGTGCAAAAACGGTGCTCACCGGATCGCCGCTGCACATCCCCGTCGACGCTTATGACCCCAATGGTGGCCCGCTGACGGTAACGGTCACCGTCGACAATCCAGCCCTGCTCGAGGCAGTGGTGTTGAATGGTAATCGCTCGATTCGGATCGACATGGATGGCTACGACGACATGGTGTTCGAGTTGTTCGAGGACAAGGCACCGCGGCCGACGAGTCGTGTCATCGAGCTCGCCAACGCCAACTTTTATGACGGCATTATTTTTCACCGCGTCATCGATGGCTTCGTCATCCAAGCTGGGGATCCCACGGGGACCGGCACGAGCGGGTCAACTCTGGGGAACTTTGACGATCAGTTCAATGCCGATTTGCAACACAATCGCGGCGGCATCCTGTCGTTCGCCAAGACCACGGATGACACCAACAATTCCCAGTTCTTCATCACCGAGACGCCGACGCGGCACTTGGACTTCAACCATTCGATCTTCGGCCAATTGGTCGAAGGCGATGATGTCCGCGAAGCGATCAGTGGCACTGCGGTGAACGGTTCGGGAAAGCCCAGCACCGACGTTAAGATCAACTCCATTGATGTGTTCAGTGACGTTGAGAACTCCGTCGTCATGCTCAAAGCCAGGAACAATGCGACTGGGACCACCAACGTTCGCTTCACCGTCACGGACGCACAAGGCAACACGTTTAGCGAAGTCGTTCCCGTCACGGTCGCCGCGGACACCGCGAACAGCCAACCGTTCCTCAACGACATTCCGGCTCAGGGTTCGACGGCGGTTAACGCGGCCGCTACCCTGCAGCTCTCCAGCGTCGATGTCGAGGGCGACGTCGTGGCGTACACGGCCGCACTGGCCTCGGGCAGCACCGGCGCAAGCGTCGCCGTGAATGCCAGCACGGGTCTCGTCACGGTTACCCCCAACAACAACTTTACGGGCACCGTGAACGTCGTTGTCGGGGTCCGACCGGGCTCCGGTGTGACGGGCAACGCGGCCACCGATGCCGATACGCAATTGGTCGCGTTTCGATTCGAAGGCGAGCAATCCAGTACCTCGACTCCGACCGGCGTCGATTTGTTAGCCGCAAGCGATAGCGGCATCAGTAACACGGACAATATTACCAATGCCGGATCGTTAACGTTCACGGTCAGCGGTGTCACGAGCGGTGCCACGGTCGAACTTGTGCAAACGGGAACCGGCGTCGTCGTCGGTACGGGGATCGCCACCGGTACGACCATCAACATCACGACGAGTAACATCGCTGCGCTCGGCGACGGGACGTACAACATCGCGGCGCGACAACGTGTTGGCTCTGTAACGAGCGCGTTGTCGCCGGCGCTTGCCGTCACGTATGACCGCACCAGTCCCGCGTCGGTGGTCGCCTCAGCCGCCACTACCGCGAACGTCGGGCGCGCGTACTCGACGAATTTAATCAGCCCCGAGGAAGGTCTCGGTCTCCGCTACGCGCTCTCCGCCATGCCCACCGGCGCCACGATCGACCCGTCCAACGGCGTGATCACCTGGACGCCGTCGGCGACGCAAGTCGGCGCCAACGTTTTCACACTCGAGTTGACGGACGTCGCCGGCAACGTGCGCTCGGAATCGTTCACGGTGAACACCAGTGGTGCCCCGATTGCTGAGATCAAACTGCAGATCACTGACCTGCAGGGGAACCAGATCAATAACGTCGCCGTTGGCCAAGAGTTTTTATTGCGGATGATCGGTGTCGACGCGCGAAACGGTTTCGATCGTCGCGGGCTGTTCGCTGCGGCAGCCGACATCACGTTCAACAGCACCCTCGTTCGCCCCGTCACCGGATCGGCGATCGAGTATGGTGCGGGGTTCACGGCCCAGCGTGGCGGCGTGTTCTCGACCGGCTTGATCGACGAGCTTGGCGCCGCACGAACGGAAACCACGCCCTCGGACTTGCAAGAATCCCTCGTCGCCACCATCCGCATGACGGCACTGGCGACCGGCAGCGTCAATATTTTCAGCGATGCGGCGGAGAACGTGAATAGCGAGGTATTGCTTTACTCGGTCAATAATCGCATCCCAGCGGAAAGCATCGCCTACGGCAGCGTCTCGCTGGCGATCGGCCAGGACTTCACGGTCCGGCCCGATTCGATCTCGGTCGCGGAAGATGCCGCAGCGACGGTCATCAATGTCTTGGCCAACGACGTGACCAGCGGCTCGTCGGGCACGCTTTCCGTCACGGCGGTGACCCAGCCCACTCGCGGCGGCAGCGTTACGCTCAGTGGCGGTCAAGTTCGCTTCACACCGAATGCCGACTTCAACGGCACGTCCGAGTTCACTTACACGGCCGCGATCACGGGCGGCGCCACTCAAGTCGGCACCGTGACGGTCACCGTCACGCCCGTCAACGACCCGCCCACGGGCGTCGCCGATACGTTCACGGTCGATCAAAACTCCGTGGCGACCGAGTTCGATGTCCTAGTGAATGACAGCATCGCGCCCGACACCGGCGAGACCCTGCGCATCACGCGAGCGGTTAACTCCAGTGCCGGGTCCACCCTCGCGGTCAATGCGGCCGGTAATCGAGTCAGTTACCGACCCGCACCCGGTTTCGCGGGTGTCGACACCTTCACCTACACGTTGAGCGACGGGGTGCTCACCACGGATGTCCAAGTCACCGTGACAGTTCGCTCGACGGACACGCCTCCGACCGCGGTTGCGGATGCGTTCACCGTTGTCGAAGACGCAGCTCAAACGCCGTACGATGTCATGGCCAATGACACTCGCGACGTCAACAATCAAACGTTTGTGATCTCCGCCGTCGGTGCACCGAGTCGAGGCGGAACCGCGAGCGTCAATAGCGACGGTTCACGATTGCTCTATCAACCCGCCGCTAATTTCAATGGCACTGAAACGGTGACGTACACGATCCGCGATACCGGTGGGGGCATCGCGACCGGAACCGTGACGTTCACGGTCACGGACGTCAATGATGCTCCGCCAATCCTGAGCCCGACCCGCAACGTTAATCAAACCAGCGGTGAGACGGTGGTGCTCGCGATCAGTGATCTTCCCGTCAACGTGGACAGCGGCGAGACGCTGACATTCACCGCGGTCGGCAGCACGACTGGCGGTGGTACGGCCCGCATCGCGACGGGCGGTCTTCAAATCTTCTACTCGCCACCCTCGGCCACGTTCTCGGGCGCTGACACGTTCACCTACACGGTGAGCGATTCACGCGGATTGACGAGCACCGGTACGGTCACGATCAATGTCAATCAATTCGACTTGGTGAATGTCGGTCTGGATCTGGGGAATGCGAGGAACCTCGTCAGTTTGGATCAATTCCGTTTGGCGGGAACCGACGTCCTCGGTGCTGTCGTTTCAAAATCGCTCACGCGAACCGATACCGGCGTGTTCTTCCAGAACGTGTTACCCGGCAACTACAGCGTTAACATCCCCGCGGTTCCGTTCCTGCAGGGCGGAGAGAACGCCCAATCGATCGCCCATGTGGTCAGCGCAAACAGCAGTGCCGACAACTTGATGGTTTCCTCGAACCTGGGTGCCTTGCGGGCTAAGTACGTGGCAATGTCGGACTGGTTCGGATCAGCGCCACGCAATGCCATTCTCGCGGCAATCACGCCCGGTCAAACGCAGACGTTTGCTACGGTTTCATCGGGCACGACGAGCATTTCCACACCGTCCTTGTCACTCGACGCGACGGGCAGCAACTTGACGATCACGGGCAAGAACGCGACCGGTGCCAATGTCACCACGACGTTGCCGACCGCGAACAATCGCCGCATCGATGCGCGCGGCTCGATCGGCAGCATGCAATTGGTGCGAGTCAGCATCGAAACTGCGGACGTGACATTCAATCCGGTCGCCGCATCATCGGGAAGTGCGGCATCGGGAAGTGGATCGAGCTCGGCTGTTTCCGTGATCGCGCCGACGAGCACGTCGCTATTGTCCGGTGGCGAAGGCGAATTGATCGCCGCGAGTTCGCCGCTCGCCACAAGTGCTCAATCCAACGTGGGATCGGGAGCGGGTTCCGTACTTTTCGGTGGTCAATTATCGACGCTCGCTTCACCCGTCTCGGCAGCGGTTTCGCGCACGGACTTGGTGGTGCCAACGCAGTCGCCGACGATACCCGCTCGGCGTGCTTTGGCGAGCGACGCGAGTGCCTCATCGAGTATGAGCATTGACGCAGCGATGAACGACGTGAGGCCCGAACTGGAGCTTCGATCCGCCAGTGCTGATGAGGTCGCGGAGCGCCGGGATGCGGCTGCGTCACTCGATCAAAGCCTCGTTGATGCCGCCTTGACAGGCACGTTGTGAGCCGGGTTTGGCGGACGAGTCACCGCTCCGGCGTCAAGCCCAGCAAGAAAAAGCCCGGAAATCGTTGGTTTTTTGGCAAATGCCGGGTTGCGTGGATGGGCTGGGGGGCTTAACACTTTGCCGTTATCTAACGAAGCAGTTGGTCGCACTTACGCGATCAATCACTCAACAATGCTCACCCAAGGTTCTCGCAAATGGCCAAGGCCGCTCCGGTGCCAAAGAAGGCTCCCACCAAGACACAAATTCTAGCCAACATCGCTGAGGCAACTGAATTGCCAAAGAAGGACGTTGCTGCTGTTTTTGATGCACTCACCGTCGAAATCGAAACGGCACTGGCGAAGGCCGGTCCGGGACAATTCACGATCCCTGGCTTGTGCAAGATCATTCGTCGCGACGTTCCGGCCAAGCCGAAGCGTAAGGGTCGCAACCCAGCGGACGGCAGCGAGATTTGGCTCGACCCCAAGCCTGCGAGCAAGAAGGTCACGATTCGACCGCTCAAGGCTTTGAAGGAAATGATCTAAAGATCATTCGTGCTTCACACATTCGCCAGACCGCTGCATCGGCAGCGGCTGGCAATGTTTTTTAAGGGTGCCGCGGAACGGATTCCTAAGCATTGCTTGAGAATGCATTCCAACCGAGGCTACGCGTCCAGCGACCCCGCGTGGGGATATGGCTTGAACCGCTTCACGCTAGAACGCGGAAGAAAATTGCCGCTCGCAAAAGCGATCTCACGAGTCACACCTTTGCCAGCCCCGAGATGAGCTGAACCCGGTAAATCCTGGGACGCATCAAGATGCTGCTGAGCCACGAATATGGGCCCACCAGAGAGCGGCTGATCGGATTCGAACCGACGACAACAACGTTGGCAACGTTGTGCTCTACCAACTGAGCTACAGCCGCTTGTGATGAAGAACGCTAGACCCTCGGAAAACTTCCGCCGGATCTCGTTCGGTCGCAAAGATTAGTGGTAAAGGGTGCTTGGTGACAAGCCCACCTTTGAGACCAATTTTGCTCGAGCCATTTCCGGCCAATTATAGGCTCGAATTCACAGCACGCAAGATCGTCTGGCGGGAGCGCCTAGCGTTCCACCAGAAAAGATCAAACTTGCGTCCTGGCTGAGTTTGCCAACTACCGCTAAGATTTTGCGATTCGCGAATTCCCCTGTCACTCAAAATATTCCAACAACTCCCCACCTGAAGGTCTGCTGAAGGATGTCCACTTCCACCGAGCCTGAAGTCCAGCCGTCTGAACCGGAAAAGCAACAGCTCCAGCTGGATGTTAAGGTCGAAAGCCCCCAAGCGTGTTTGCGTGAGGTAATCGTGACGATTCCTCAGGCCGAGGTCGCCCGCTACTTGAAGGAAGCCTACGACGATCTCGTGCCCGAGGCCCAAGTGCCGGGGTTTCGTTCGGGCCGCGCCCCTCGCAAGCTGGTTGAAAAGCAGTTCCGCGATCGCGTCAGAGACCAGGTCAAGGGCTCCATTTTGATGGATAGCCTCACCCAGGTGACCGAGCGAGAAGAATTCTCGGCGATCAGCGAGCCGAATTTCGATTACGAGTCGATCGAATTGCCGGAAGACGGCGATTTCAAATTCCAGTTCACGGTCGAAGTCCGTCCCGAGTTTGCAACGCCCCAGTGGCGTGGACTCGAGCTCAAGAAGCCTGTTGAAGACATCTCCGAAGACGATGTCCAAGTCGCCTTGGACCGTGTTCTATCTCGCTACGCGACACTCGAAGCGACCGACGAGCCCGCCGAAATGGGCGACAAGCTACTGGTCACGGCAACCTTTAAGAGCGGCGATAAGGTCCTCAGCGTCTTGGACGAAGAACGCGTCACGATCCAAACCAGCCTCAGCTTCTCCGACGCCACGTGCTCGGACTTTGGCAAGTTGATGGTCGGAGTGAAGGAAGGCGAGACACGCGAAGGCAACGTGAAGCTCGGCGACAATGTGGCCGACGAAGCGATGCAAGGCAAAGATGTTACTGCGAGTTTCGAGGTCGTCGAGGTTCTCAAGCGTGAGAATCCTGAGATGACGGACGCGTTCCTCGCCGAACTCGGAGACTTCGAGACCGAAGCTGAACTCCGCTCGTTCGTGCGTGACTCGCTCGTGCGTCAAGCCGAGTACCGCACCCAGCAAGCCGTTCGCAAAGCAGTGGTGGATTTGCTGGCGGGTTCCGCCAACTTCGATCTACCTCCCGATCTTGTCAAGCGACAAACGATGCGCGAGCTCGAGCGCAAGGTGCTCGAACTTCGCCGCAGTGGTTTTGATGAAGAGCACGTCCGCCGCTACGTCAACGCCACTCGCCGCAACGCACAAGCCGCGACCGAAACGGCACTGCGTGAGCACTTCATCCTCGAACAGATCGCCGAGGAAGAAAAGATCGATGCCGAACCGGGTGATTACGACAGTGAAATAGCGTTGATCGCCCAGCAAAGCGATATGCCCGAGCGCCGCGTTCGTGCCCGCTTGGAAAAGTCGGGCCAGATGGACGCGCTGCGCAACCAAATCGTCGAACGCAAGGTGATCGAAAAGATCATCGAAGACGCGAAGGTTTCGGAAGAAAAAGTCAACAAGAAGGCTGAGCAAGAAGCCGACGAGTTCGCCGTGTTCCATAACGTGCTTCGCACCAAAGAAGACGGGGCGATCCCAGAAGCCAAGTACGACGACAACGTGCTGCCAGGCACCGAGAAGGAAAAAGACAAGGATAAGGACTAAAGTCCCCAGATCCGAGTCACGACTGACCCATCCGACCTCATTCCCGGTACCCGCTGGGAATGAGGTTTTTTATGGTGAGTGCTGCTTAGGCCACTGTCCCTCTCGCTACGCTGAGGGGACGACCTCCCGGGGGCCGTCGTCAATCGCGAAGTTCTTTTTTTGGCAGTGGCTTGCCTGGGCTTTGATCAAATTTTGCTGGGAGTTGTGACGAATGGTTTCACGAGTAGAGCGTCGGGCGTTGGCTTGTTTTTTCATTTGGATGGGAACGTCCTTACCGTGCTGGGGTGAAGATGCGGCGAACTGGAGCCAATGGCGGGGGCCGAGTCGTGACGGTTCGGTGGCTGGCCCAGATTGGCCCGATTCGCTAGCCGGGAAAACCTCGCTGGCTTGGGAGAAGACCCACGAGCCCTCCTACAGCGGCCCAGTGGCGACCGGCGACCTGGTGTTCACCACGGAGACCATTTCTAAGCAAACCGAGCGAGTCACGGCGTATTCACTTGCCAGCGGCGAGGTCAAATGGACCCGCGAGTGGCCGGGCGCCATGGCGGTACCCTTCTTTGCTGCATCCAATGGGGACTGGATCCGGGCCACACCGATCGCTAGCGAGGACCATCTCGTCATTCTTGGCATGCGTGATGTGCTCGTATCGCTCGATCCCCAAACCGGCGAGCAGCAATGGCGGATCGATTTTCCCGAGCAACTCAAAACGCCGCTGCAACCCTTCGGCTCCGTGTGCTCCCCGCTCATTGATGGCGATTCTGTCTATGTCCAAGCCGGCGCCGCTCTCACCAAGGTCGCTCTCGCCGACGGCCACGTCATGTGGCAAACGCTGAAGGGAAGCGGCGACATGATGAGCGGTGGCGCTTTCTCGAGCCCCGTGGTCGCGACTCTCGCAGGCCAGAAACAAATCGTCGTGCAAACGCGTGACGAACTTTGCGGCGTCCACCCCGAGTCCGGCGAGGTGCTTTGGCGAGAAAAGATTGAAGCATTCCGGGGCATGAACATCCTCACGCCACTCGTGATCGGCGATCGCATTTTTACGGCCGCCCACAGCGGCAAAAGCCAGCTGTTCGAGATCCGTCATGATGCGAGCGGCGATTGGATTGCTGACGAGCTGTGGAGCCAGAAGACTCAAGGCTACATGTCATCGCCCATCGTCGTCGAAGACTACCTTTACCTGCACCAGAAAAACCAGCGGATCGTTTGCCTCTCACTAGCCGATGGCTCCGTTCGCTGGACCAGCGAGCCGTACGGTAAGTACTGGAGCATGATCCATCATGACGGCAAGATTTTGGCGTTGGACGAGACCGGTGACCTATTGCTAGTCCGCGCTAATCCTGAAAAGTTCGAAGTGCTCGATTCGATGAAAGTCGCTGACAATGCGTGGGCTCACCTCGCACTGCACCAAGGCAAGCTCATCGTGCGGGACCTCAACGCATTGAAAGTCTACGATTGGAAGTAACGTGGTAACGAAGGTTCGGGATAGCCGTCGTAAAAACGTCGGATCCAATGTCGGCCGGACCACTCGGTGAGGTGACGCTGCCAACCGTTTCGCTGCAGCAAGCGATCACTGATGGATCGGTTAGTGACATGAGCCACGATCGCGAGCGCACCCCTGAGGCGGGCGACGTCGTTCAGCACTCGACAAGCCCCGAGAAAGGTTCTCGCGCTGGTGCCCGTACCACTGTGCACGAAGTCGAGGGTCAGGAACGCCCGCATCCCCAGTGGCTGGTGATAGTCGAGCATGCACACGTCCCCCGTGGGGCGCATGAACTTGCTCTTGAACCAAACTTCGGCGACGCTCACGGACCCAGTGGTGAACCGCCGACGCACGGATTCGAGGCGTCCGTTTCGCATCACGATCCGGCCACATCGCCAGCGACGAATCGCGGCAGCATCACGCTCGGGATCGCTTGTTTCACGAATGCCAGACATTGCTTACGCCTTCAATAAACCAAAGCGGCGAAGTTCATCGAGACTCGTGTTCCCCGCCAGCAAACTCGCCACGGCAGCGGCTTGCAGGGTGTTGATGCTCAGGCGATGGATGACGCTCGCGAGTTCGCTCGTCGCCAAACCCAACGAAATGGCTTCTCTCATCGGTTCGGTGACGGTCAACACTTCGAAGAGCATGCACCAGCCGGCGTAGCCACTTCCCTGGCAATGCGGACAACCGACGTTTTGGTAAATCGTTTGGTCCGCAGCTAGTCCCAATGCGTGGGCCTCGCGAGCGCAGGGCGATGTCGCTTGGCGACACTGCTCGCACAACCGCCGCACGCGTCGTTGACAAACGATGCTCGTCAGTGAATTGGCGATGAGGCAATCGTCCAAGCCAAAGGACCGCAGCTGACCGATGGCCTCGCTCGCCGTGGTCGCTCGCACACTGGTGATGATTCGCTGGCTCGATGCCGCGGCAAACGCTGCACGCAATGCCATCTCAGGATGGTCAAGCGACTCGATGAGCATCACATCGGGTTCATGACGCAGACACGCGTCAAAGCATTGCCAGTCACCCATCCCGAAGTCAGCAAGCGATGATAGTTGGATCACTCCGGGCCACGTGTCCTGGTTGCCGGTGCGGATCGCACAGCGAATGAGGTCCGTGCTATCCAGTTGCTCGAGACAGGCGTGCTGAGTCGTGCTGCGTCCCGATTGTGCCGGGCCCAGAATGAGTGTCATGCCGCGTGGGCGGCGCAGTGCCGCGACCAGCTCGGATTGTTGAGAGTCGGTAAAACCGAGCTCGGATAGTTCGCGAGGCTCGATTGTCGCTTGATTGAGTTTGATGACGAGTTGTTCGCCCTCGCGAGTGCTGAGGCAATGAACATCCGCGTCGACGCAAACTCCGTCGCGGCGAAGGTTGATTCGACCCGATGCGGAAACGGCGTCCGAATCCGCATCCATTTTGGCGATCCGCTTGATCTGGCCGATCATCGCTTCGTACAACGCGAGCGTTTGCGGCGAGTCGCACTGGAGAAGTCTTTCTTGACTGCGAAAGCGCACCCGCGGTCGCCCCAGGGGCTTGACGAAATAGATGCGTGAGACACCCGTCCGAATCGCTCGATTGAAGAGATCGCTCAGATACCGATTGGGGCGCGGACGCTTCGATGGGTCTTCGAGCGATGGGGGAATCGGTAGCAAAGTCGGCGGCGGAAGAACGCAAACGATTGCTGGCACGGACTCGTGTTCGGGATAGAGCGTCGCAAGCAATCGATTCATCACGCTCAGCGGCGCGAACATCGGACGCATGTGCCGCCCCGTCAGCGATTGAATCTTTTCGCTCAGCAGCAATGATTCGGGCGTGAAGACAGCGACATCGAGGAAGTCGCCTTCGGTCGCCAGGGGCGCGATCTTGTACTCGCGGCAGAATTCCTTGGGCAGCAATTGACCGACACAGGGATCGATCGGGGGAGGTGCATCCGAGGGCGGGTCAAAGACGGGCAAGAGATAGTGATTGCCATACGCTTGAGCGATTTTGTGTTCGTCGGCGAGCCCGCGCTCGATCAACTTCATTTCGATCGATTGCCCAATCGATGCGACCGGATCACTCACTGAGATCGTCGGATCGATGGCCGAAGCTTGCCAAAGGTCTTCGATCCAAGCCGGATCAAGTTGGTCCATCGTCTTGAGTAGACGTACAATGAGCGGATCGTGTGTCGGCCGAACGATGGGGAAAGTGGAAACCGCCACGCAGAATGTGCCTTGCTTCTAGCGAATATCACGGTGATGCATTGTTGAAAACCCGAGCGGCAACAGACTCGTGTTGATGCTGCTTCGCTCCGGTGCGTATCCCGCTTGATCGAATGTGATGCGATAGTCGCCGAAGCCGAACGCCGATCCCTGACGCACGAGACTGGCGCTCCACGTTGGCGACGAATCGTGTTCATCGCTGACTGATTTAACGTCAATCGCGAAGCTCGCGGGAACAACGAGAGCGAGGTCGAGCTTCATCGGATCCGTCTCGTAGCAACCGAACTGATCGAAATGCTGACGCTGCAAGTGCGAAAGGTGCTGCAGATACGCGAAGGCCGCTACGGTTCTCGAACACTCCCGGTGTCGTACCCAGCGGGGAAGCGCCATCGCGGCGATCGCGCTGCACAAGAGCGCAACGCCCACGTACTCGATGATCGAGAACGCGGCGCGGTGCGAGCCTCGGTGAAGGGGGTCCGGCGACATGTGCGGCGACAACAAAACGCTTGATGGGTTTGAGACGAAAGAACGGCTACCACTCAATCTTTAGGTCACGATCTCGCCCCGTGAGCGAGGATGAATTTTGAATGAGGATGCGTGCCCGCCCGGCGGAGGACGACTACACTGGTCGAAACGATTATGCTGACGTACCAACGCCGTTTTCTCGCCCGGACCGACCACCATGTATCCCACCCACACGCTGCGTTTCCTTTTCCCTGCTCTCGTTCTTGGTTTCAACACGATCGGGTTTTCACACGAAGGCGACGCAGGGCATAGCCACGAGAAAGCTGCCAACGAAAGCTTTTTCACGACGCGGCCGAACTCGCTCACGCTACCGCTTGCCAAAGAAGAAGACGTCTTTCACTTCATCGTTTACGGAGACCGCACCGGGGGTGTGCCCGCCGGCTTGAAGGTCCTCGAGCAAGCCGTCGTGGATACCAATTTGCTCGATCCCGATCTCGTCATGACCGTCGGTGACCTGATTCAAGGCTACAACGATACGCCCGAGTGGTTGCAGCAGATGGTCGATTACAAAGACATCATGAACCGGCTTCAGATGAAGTGGTTCCCCGTCGCCGGAAACCATGACGTTTACTGGCGCGGCGTCGGCAATCCGCCTGCCGGCCAGCACGAGTCGAACTACGAGAAACACTTCGGCCCGCTGTGGTACACGTTCCAGCACAAGAACTCAGGTTTCATTGTGCTGTATAGCGACGAAGGCGATGCGGCTACGAACGAGAAAGGTTTCAACCAAGGTCGCCTGCAATCGATGAGCGAGCCGCAACTCGAATTTCTACGTCAATCACTCGAGCAGCACCAAGACTTGGAGAACGTCTTCGTCTTTCTGCACCACCCTCGCTGGATCGGTGGCGGGTACACCGGCGGCAATTGGGACGTCGTCCATGAAATGTTAAAAAAAGCTGGCAACGTCAGTGCCGTTTTCGCGGGACACATTCACCACATTCGATTTGATGGCCCCAAGGATGGAATCGCCTATTACACGCTGGCAACGACGGGCGGCCACCTCGCGGCGGACATTCCTGACGCCGGCTACCTGCACCACATGAACATCGTCACCGTCCGTCCCGAACGAGTGACCGTTGCCGCGCTCCCGATCGGCGCCGTCATCGATCCGAAAGAATTCACAGCCGAGTTCTTAGCCGAGGTCGAGAAGGCGATCGGCGTGCGTCCGGTGGAACAGCAAAATGACCTGATACTGCAAGTCGATGGGACCGCCGGGGGCACCGTCACGCTCGCGATTAAGAATACGACCCAGCGACCCATTGATGCGACCGCCTCGTTCGAATCCAGGGGCGGAGATTGGTTAGCGTCCTTGGACCACGATCACCTTTCGATCCCCGCCGGCGAGACACTGCAACTCGCGGTGAAGCTTCGCCGCCTCGACGGATTCGATGTGCCACTCACGGTCCCCAGTATTCGGCTCGACATGGAATACGTCGGCGCGAGCGCACGAATCAATCTTCCTCCGGTCGTCACGCCAGTCTCATTCGACTTAGCAGCCGTTCCGGCCAACTACTTCCGAGACGTTGAGAATCACTGCCTGGAGGTGACCAACGATCGCGGCTCCGTGCGCATCGACTCCGCCGAATTCGACCTACCCGACGGGCCGTTCACGCTGGAAACGTGGATGAACCCCAGCCAAACCGCGAACCAACGCGGTTTGATCGCCAAGACCGAGAGCAGCGAGTATGCGATCTTCATTGACGAAGGCGTGCCACAGTTCGATGTTCACTTAGGCGGCCAATACGTCAGTGCAAAGGCCAGCGATGTGCTGCCGATCAACCAGTGGACGCACCTCGCGGGTGTCTTCGATGGCTCGCAACTTCACATCTACGTCAACGGTAAGCTCGCCGGAACCCAAGCTGGAAAGGGTAAGCGGACTCGCAATCGATTGCCGCTATTCATCGGCGCCGACACCAGCGATAGCGGCCAAAGCACCCGCGCGTTCCTCGGCAAAGTTGACGAAGTTCGGTTGTCAAAAGTAGCCGTCTACGAAACCGAGTTCACGCCCCAGCGCCGCTTCGAGCCCGATGCCAATACGGTGCTATTGCATCACCTCGACAAAACCTTCGGCCCCTTCGTTCTCGACCACAGCACCTCCACCGCCAAGGGAACCCTTGAATCCGAAGCGAAGCTCGTCCCAGTCGAAAACGAGTGATCCGTCACGCCCAAAAATTAGGGCTGGCGTGAATCTTCGTTGAAGCTCCCCTTCCTTCTCACTCGATCGCTGAATCCTTCATGGGCCGCTGTTGCTAAATCGGTTTCCGAATCCGGCCAAACGAACACCACTCATCAAGTAGCCATTGTCGGATCCAGCCAGATTACGTTGCTAGCAGATTCGAAGTTCGCTTGCGATCGCCATCGGGATTCACGACAATTGGGACACCCCCGACTTGTTGTTACGAATGGACCGTCGACAACACCTCGAAAACACCTGCTCTCACCTGTCCTACCGGTGAGAATCAAGTTATCCGACTGGCCCGATCCACACCGTATCTATCATGCAAACCTTACTTTCGCGTTTTGCGGTCGCCATCGCGATTGCAATGTTTAACGGCTGCACACCAAGTGATCAGGGCCGCCCTTCGCCACCCCCGGCCAATGCCCATGGCGAACCGACCCACGAAACTGAGTCATCTGACGAACCAAACGCGAAGGTTTCTCCCGACGTTGACAAAGGCATGATGATTGACGAGCTCGAACGATCGCAGCGACTGAACCCGATGCCCATCCAAAACCCTGATGAAGTGTTCGAAAACAATCCGTCCCCAAGCCTGAAGGAATGACGGGCGGTAGGGTGCATTTGCTCGCATTTCTTTCAGGTAGACGCGATCCGACTCTCTTTCGGTCCGCCTCGTGAACATCGATCGCGGATAACAATGTGATGATGACGGCGCGGCGGTTGTCGTCGTTCTCACAGTGGTCGAGCCTCTCGTCGCCGCCGTTCTTGCATTGAAATCCGAACATCGTGCTCGTGCCCAGTGAAACGGTGCCCTTAATCGAATCGGATTGAATCGGAGTATCCATGAGCGAGCTCACATTCGACCACGACCGACTTGACGTTTACCGTCTTTCGATCCGGTACACGTCTGAAGCTTTTCAGCTTTCGAAAGAGCTGAGTGGTCTCCATCGTCATGCTCGCGATCAATGGCGACGCGCGGCGAACTTTTTGAGTAAATATGTCTCGGGCAAACGGTTCGCCTCAGCAGTTCGTGACCACTGGGGCATCGAGAACAGTCTTCACTGGCCGTTGGATGTAACGTTCGGCGAAGACCACAACCGAAAAGGACGAGGAAGTTTTCGAAACACAGGGGCACAGAGACAAGAGTGCGTCCGTCTTGAGCGCTGTCTGCCTCTGAGTCTCTTTGGTTAAATTGCTTGTGAGAACCGCGTCGTGGGATTTGGGCAGATGCGAATGGTTCGGATAGTGAAGATGGTCACCTGGAAACCGAGGCAGAAGCCGCAAAGGAATCGGTGCCCGAATCATCATCACCGATTCTACTGCACGTGCCCGACTTTGCGGTTCGTGTCACCTGCGACGGGTCGTACAATGCACGATCAATGCGACGTCCAGGCGATCCGCTTCACCAGCAATTCGGCACCCCCTGTCGCGTCTGGGCATCGAATTGATCGCAATGGGGTGATCCGACTGAAATCCTTCCGCGACATCACGGGACACTCTGGTTGACGCGACGACTCGCTATCTTCGTCGGGCTGCTTGCGGCATCATGGGTTGTGATGACCTTCACGCACGAATGCGGTCACATCATCGGCGGGATGACCGGCGGCGCGACGCTCACAGATTTCGATCTCGCTCCCTGGCGAATGCCCTACAGCCTTCACTCGCCTGACCCGCATCCGCTCGTCACACTTTGGGCTGGCCCGCTGCTCGGCATAGCTGTACCCATGGGACTCGCCACGCTTGTTCGACAACGCTGGGCTTGGTTCATCGCCGACTTTTGCCTTATCGCCAATGGCGGCTACCTGGCGCTAGCGTGGCTGTCCGGCGACCGCTTTCTCGACACGTCCCGATTACTCGACGCCGGTGCTTCTCCCGCTGCGATCATGCTCTACTGCGTCCTGACGATCGGCCTTGGCTACCCTTGGTTTCGCTCGGACTGCATTCACTATCTCACTCCCCCACCGAAAATCTCAAGGGGTGGAGGCGAGGGGTCGGAAGCCGATTCGAATTAGTCGACGGACGTTGATTCGGCCCCGATCCGAGGGCGGATGGTCGAGAATCCTGAGTCGATCCAGACGACGATTTCGACGCCTTTCCCTGCGCCAACTTTGATCGGAAATCGAAACTCCATCTTCGTGCCGAAGCCGCCTGTGCGAACAAGCTCATCATCGAGATTAAGCGTGGCTGGCTGAGTTCACCTCCGGTTCGGGTTGAAAGGGCCAAGCTGGCAGGGAGTCAGCGAGAGCGATTGCCGATTTTCGAGCTGAGTGGTAAAAGCTCGGGCATGGAACCAAGCTCAACCTCATCGACCTCCCCGTCGGGCTCGCCGCCCCAACCGGCATCGACGCCCAAGCCGTTCTCGAGTCGCAAGCGAGGCGTCGTGGCGGTGATTCTTCGCGGCGATCGAATGCTGATCATTCGTCGCTCGCTCACCGTGACTGCCCCCGGAAAACTTTGTTTGCCGGGCGGCGGAGTCGAGGAGGGCGAGTCCGAGTGCGAAGCGATGGTTCGCGAGATGCAGGAGGAGCTCGCCATCGACGTGGCTCCGGTCCGCTTGTGCTGGAGAAGCGTCACGCCCTGGGGTACGCACTTGGCTTGGTGGGTCGCGGAATTGGAGGCGACGATTGAGCCCGTGCCCAACCCGGATGAGGTCGCGGAAGTCCACTGGATGAACGTCGATCAGATCTGCGCCGCTGCGGATATGTTGCCGAGTTTGCCCGCGTTCATCGAGGCCATGCGACGCGGCGATGTCGATTTGCAAATTCCTTCACGGGCTCCGTGATCACGTCGACTTCAACCCTGCAATCGCGATTCGGACCGGGGCAGTCGTTACTTGCCGCTGTACCACACGCCACGCCGCCAGTTATGGCGGCGAAGTTGACTTAGCAAGGATTCGGGTAGATCTGGCAATTCACTCACGGGCGTGATCATGCCGACTTGTGCGGCGCTGCGCATCCCCACGATCACGGTCGAAACCTCCTCGCGGGCGAGTGCAAACTTCAATGCCACATCGGCGAGCGAAACCTTGCCGGCCACGGCCGAGGCCGCCAGATCCTTGCGAATTTCCTCGACGCGAGCGACGGTCCTCGCCATCCGGTCACCGGCAAAGTAATGATGCCGGAAATCGTTGTCGGGAAACTCGTGGCTGGGTTCGTACTTGCCCGTCAATGCGCCCTCATCGAGCGCGACACGGACAATCACGCCGGTGCCCGTCTCAGCTGCGACGGGTAAAATTTGGGCAACGGCTTCTTGATCAAACAGGTTGTAGATGATTTGAATCACATCAACCAAGCCATTTCGCATCAGGTCGATGACACACGCCTGGTCATGCTCGGGAGTGCTCACGCCGATCAAATTAACCTTGCCCTCGTCACGCAATTGACGCAGCACCATCAACGGCTGGGGGTCCTCGTTCCAAGCTCGCGTCCACGTGTGCAGTTGCAGCAAATCGATGCGCTGAACATCCAAGTTTTGCAGCCTCGCGTGAACATTGTCTCTCAGGTACGCGGCCGAGTATCGGTCCTGCCAGCGACAGTAGGGACTGGGCGGCCACGGTCCCGCGTCGGGTGGCGTTTTGGTCGCGATGAAAACTTCATCACGTCGATTCTTGACCGCTTTGGCGATCACGCGCTCGCTGTGTCCGTCCCCATAGCCCGCCGCCGTATCGATGAAGTTAATACCTTGGTCGATGGCCGCGCTGAGCGCCGCGATTGAGTCGGCATCGTCTTGGCCACCCCATTGGCCGCCTAGCGCCCAAGCACCAAAACCGATCTCGGATACGGAAGGGCCATCGATGCCGAGCGGACGCGTTTTCATGAGAGTGGCAGCTATGGGACGGAAAACATCAAGGCGAACGACCGCTGAACTTACCCAAGCGTGAAACCCAGCGAAACCGCTCCGGCCAGGAATCAGCGGCGGGCGAGACCGACCGGGGCAAAGCAGAACCCAGGCGACGGGCTGCGGGGATTTGTACGGGTTAGCGAATCCATTCGCGCGGTCGACTCGCAAACATGGAGCCATTCGAGTTCGTTGAGACCAAACGGCTCAACTCCGACTCGCTGTCTTACCGAAATTGAACGTCGTGGCGGTTATTCATATCGCGTGTTTGCGATATTTTCTGGGCCCGATGTGCCCAGTGTCTCCTGCAAGGGTGGTCTCGGTGCCAAAGTTCTCCCCGATTCCCCGGTTGTCCATCGTTGTCCCGGTTGGCGTTGACATTCCGGCGTTTGAAAACACTCTCATTAGCGTTTTGGAAAACAAACCGGCGGAATGCGAAATCATCGTCGCTCACCATGGCAATTATGACGACCCATTTTCGCTCAGCGATGATGAAGTCGAGTTCGTGGTGACGGACTCGACGCGACCACTCAACATGGTCGTCGACGCCGCGAAGCACGCTCGCGGACACATCGTTCACGTCCTCGCCGACGGCATGATTGCCACTGAGGGATGGACCGAGTCGGCGCTGGAGAGTTTTGAGCATCTCGACGCTGCGATCGTCGCGCCCGTCGTGCGGGATGCGTCGAGCGGTCGGATTATCGCCGCCGGTTGGGCGGACTCCGCTGCACGACGATGCCAAAGCGTGGCGGTCGGTCGTGAAACTCCCACGCGACGCGATACCGCGAGGGTGGATGGCGCCTACCTGCAAGCTTCGTTTTGGCGTCGCGACTTGCTTTGCGAACTCGCTGAGACGCTGCTCACGAGCGACACCACCGAAGCCGTCTACGCTCACACCCTCGTCGCGAACCAGTCGGGCTGGCGAACGGTGCTGGCCTTGGGCAGCGACGTCTACTGTGCCGACGTACCCCAGGACTGGACGCACACCTCGTTCTCCCGCGGTCAACGGCTGCGGGCGATCCATGACGCGATCACGGCAGACTCCAGCGGGCTCGGAAGTGGCTTCGCGGCACTGGCACGGAACATCCTTCGTCCGTCGCAGTACGCAGAGTCGTTCGGTCAATCGTTCGCCTCGCTCGCCGCGAAACAGATTCGCGGACGATTGAATCCCGAGTCGCTCGCGGCCACCGGGCTGACCACGGCGACCACGATTCGGATCGATCAGGGTCGTCACCACGAGAGCGCGCGGCGCGCCGCGTGAGTCGACGCCCCGCGTGAGTGGGCTAACCCATCAGCGTCTTCAGCATGGGGAAGCTCACCAGGACGTGATCGACAACTTCTTTGCCGGCCTTGTTCACGTCCGTCGCAGCCTCGGCGACTGCGCGATCAATGCCATGTTGGCTCGTCAGTTGTTGGACGAGGCCGTCCACGAGTGATCTATCCTCGATGTAAGTGATCTATCCTCGGTATCTTGGTTGGGTGGGAAAAGCGATCGCCGCAGACCGGCGGCAGCGGAGTCGACCGCCGGAGACGCGTCGACCCCATGCAAGCATCGCCCACGGTTCTTGAAGCTCGAGACCGAACACCCCAGACCACCCATTTACCCGAGTCGGAGAAGGAGTCCTGTGGGAGCGTTAAATATTTTCGCTTTCGACAACTTTTCCACAGGCTCGTGATGATTGCTAGCAAAATTCACTAACCCTTCATCATGGCACAGCTTACGTCGATATCGCGTCAGCGTGAGACATCGGGGTGCCCTCAAGATCCGCTGCGTAAGCCGTGCTCGAACCAGCACTTAGGGGTCGCCTCGAGATTGCATTTGACACTCTTGGGCTAGACTCTAAGATTCGCCTGTCGCCCACATCTAGTGTCTGCTGCCGCCGTTACTTACTACGGGTAGTGCCTGCAAATCGTTTTACAGGAAGTTTTGAGTCTGGGACGGAAGACGGATCTACACCTAGTTCGCCGCGTTGATCGCTCGAGCAGGACATCTCCCGTGTGGTCGACAATCGTTCATTACCGCTCGTTATAATGGTGCGTGCTGGCCACGATCGCTCGAAAGGCGATTGTGGGTATTGGCAAGCGTGCGCGCCCAAGGATGACACACTCAGGAGTCTCGAGAAGCTATGGCCACAGTTATGTCCACGACCGCCGATTTTGATACCTCGTCCGACCCGGCTTTGGAGCACGTCAACAACCAACACGGTGTTGACTATGCTCGCCAGCAGTACGGTACGAAACTGCGCGACGGGCGCACGGATTTGAGTCCAACGGGGCTGCAGATCGAGGCGTTATTTTGTCCGGATAACGGCCAAACTCCGTTCGCAACGACCGAGTGGGAATTGCGAAGTGCGGCGATCAAGGACGAGAGCGGCAAGGCGTTATTCGAGCAAACCGATTGCGAGATCCCGGCATCTTGGAGTCAATTGGCGACGAACGTTGTCGTCTCGAAGTACTTCTATGGCGACCCTCGCAACAAGCGTGAGCGTGAGCGCAGCGTCCGCCAATTGATTCATCGCGTGACGCGAACGATTGCCGATTGGGGTTTGCAAGATGGTTACTTCAATTCACCCGAGGACGGCGAGCGGTTCTATCGCGATCTGACTTGGTTGTGCTTGCACCAGCACGGTGCGTTCAACAGCCCGGTGTGGTTCAACGTCGGGTTGCACACCCAGTACGGCGTGGGCGGATCGAAGTGCAATTGGCATTGGGACCGCGAGACGCAAACGACGGCCCAGCCCGACAACCCTTACGAGTATCCGCAAGGTTCGGCATGCTTCATCCAGAGCGTGCAGGACAACATGGAAGACATCATGCAGCTCGCTTGCAGCGAAGCGATGTTGTTCAAATTCGGTTCGGGTACCGGTACTGACTTGTCGACAATCCGATCCCAGCGAGAGAAGCTCTCCGGTGGCGGCACGCCTTCGGGCCCCCTGTCGTTCATGCGGGTTTACGATTCGATCGCGGGCGTGGTGAAGAGTGGCGGCAAGACGCGTCGCGCCGCCAAGATGCAATCGCTCAAGGTATGGCACCCCGACATTCTCGAGTTCGTTGAGTGCAAGTGGCGCGAAGAACAGAAGGCTCATGCCCTCATCCGCGAAGGATACGAGTCGAATTTCAACGGCGAGGCTTACTCG
>JBBSJZ010000015.1:0-24549 GCA_038256795.1 Pirellulales bacterium
ACACGCTGCCGATGAATTGCAAGTAGCGACTCAGCCACCGCTTATCCATCGCTCGGCTCCTGGTGGGACAGATTTTCCCAGGGCATTGGCGGAGGAGTCTCCAGCACCGTCATCATGCGGGCGACATCCGAGGCGATCTCGATCGCCTTGCGAGCGTTCAGATCGACGAGGACCCAGCGAGTTTCACCTCGCGCCAGCACGGTCTTGTCCGCCGGCCGGACGATAACAAACTTGCGACGGGATGCGACACGTCCCAGTTCGCTGATCCAAGTGCGGATGATGATCTTATCGCCCGCCAGTGCCGCCGCCCGATAGGTGATCTCGTGGTTGCGGACGACCCAGCCGATTTTGCGGCGAAGCTCCGCAGCCGCGTCCCAGCCGCATGCGGCACTGTGGTCGCGAGCCGCCCAAAGCGTCCACTGCAAATATCGCAAATTGTGAACGTGCTCCTGGGCATCAATTTCTTCGTCCGCAACGGTATAGTGAAGATCAAAATAAGCGGTCACGGGCGATTCAGAGCAAGAGTGGACGAAACGAACGCACCATTGGCTGGTCGGCTGCGTATGCTTCTAGGTAAGTACGGGCTCGGGCCATGTTACGCTCGTCAGCAACTCGTCAAAATATGGCACATTCAAAAGAGGCTACGGATGCAAATCCTGATTCAGCAACTCCACATCGCTAAAATCCCAGCTTTGCTGGCAATTGTAATGTTCGCGTCGAGTTGTTCCGCTCAAGATCAACCCACTGTGAAGGTGGCTCTCACGGACAAGGGTGTTGCGGCGAGTTCCGAGGGCACCGCGGCAACCGAGCAAGCCGTCGTCACGCTCGCAGGAGGCTGTTTTTGGTGTACCGAAGCGGTGTTTGAGCGAATGGAAGGGGTGAGCGACGTCGTCTCTGGCTACATCGGCGGTCGCATGCCGAATCCCGACTACAAGTCCGTCTGCACGGGGACGACTGGCCACGCCGAGGCCGTCGAAATTTATTACGACCCGAGCAAGGCGACCTATGAAGAGTTGCTCGAAGTGTTTTTCAAGACACACGACCCGACGACGCTCAACCGCCAGGGTGCGGACATGGGGACCCAGTACCGTAGTGCGATCTTTTATCACGATGAGCAGGAAAAGGTTCGCGCCGAAGCGTACATCCAGAAGCTGAATGCGTCCCGCGAGTTCCGCGGTCGCATCGTTACCACGCTCGAGCCCGCGTCGACATTTTACGCGGCTGAGGAGTATCACCAGGACTATTTCGCACTCAACCCCAACGCCGGGTACTGCCAAGCAGTCGTGCGTGCCAAGGTCAACAAGTTCAACAAGACCTTCAGCGACAAGATCAAGAAGGACATGAAGTGATTCGGGTCCGGTGCCTTGCTTGGACTTTTTTAATTGCACTTGCAGGTGCCGCGGCGCCGGTGTCGGCCCAGATCATTCAATTGCCATCGGTGCACACGTTTTCCTCTTCAGGAAGCGTGCTGGTTCCGGACTCTGGCGGCGCCTATCTCGGCGGGCGAAACTTCTCGGCGTCGCGTTCGATGTCGCGCCCCGGCAATCGAACCCTCGATCGCCGAGCGGGTGCTGGGGGCACAAGTGTTCATGTCACCATCATCGATCTCGATGCGCTGGATCGCGACATTCTTGGCTCCGACCCCAATCAACTTCGACAAAAACATTCGCGTGTGGAACCGTCGGAGGAAGGTAAGCAACTGGTGCGTTTCGCGAGGTCCCAGTTAAAAAGCGGAAATCAGGGCGCTGCCTTTGATGCCTATCGGATGGCCGTTGCAATCCTGCCTGGAGAACTGCGTGGATTGGCAGTGGCCGAGATGCGGCGAGCTTTTCCCTTGGGTGTGGTTCAAGTGGCGACATCCCGATAGGGTTGAAAGCGATTAGCCTTAGGTAAGCGTCCTCGCCCCCTGGGGGCTGCGTTGCCGGGATTCGCAGAAACTCATTCTTATCTCACTTTAAGTCAAATGACCAACATGATTGATCGCCGTTCGTTTCTTCTTTCCAGTGGAGTCGCGACCGCCGTTGCTGCGGCACCCTCGGTTCAATCACTTCATGCCGCGGAGCGCACGGTGTCATCGAATGAAGTTCGTTTCTGTTTGAACATGAGCACACTGCGCGGCCATAATCTTTCGGTTCCCGAGCAGGTGCGTGTCGCGGGTGAAGCGGGTTACGATTCGATCGAACCTTGGATCGGGGACTTGGAGAAGTACGTGGCTGGCGGAGGCAACGTCACCGACCTCAAGCAACAAATCGACGCCGCTGGGTTGAAGGTCGATAGCGCGATCGGATTCGCGCAGTGGATCGTTGACGATGATGAGCAACGAGCGAAGGGACTCGAGCAAGCTCGACGGGACATGGAGTTAGTGAAATCCATCGGTGGCACCCGCATCGCTGCTCCGCCGATCGGCGCGCACCAACACGCTGGGCCGGACTTGGCGACGATTGCCGAGCGTTATCGTGCTTTGCTTGAGGTCGGACGCGAAGTGGGCGTCACGCCCCAATTGGAGCTGTGGGGTTTTTCGCCAACGCTGAGCAAACTGGGTGAGTTGGCTTACGTGGCGACCGCATCCGGACATGCCGATGCCTGCGTGCTGCCGGATTTCTATCACATTTACAAGGGCGGCAATGACTTCGCATCACTGGGCATGATCGAGGCTTCTCGCATGCATGTCTTCCATATCAACGACTATCCGGCTGAACCCGCGATTGACAAGATTGGGGACAAGGATCGCGTCTTCCCCGGCGATGGCGTGTGCCCGCTTGCCGAGACAATCGCCATGCTCATCCGAAACGGGTTCGCGGGGGCTTTTTCCTTGGAGCTATTTAATCCAGACTACTGGCAACGTGATGCGTTGGCGGTGGCGAAGGAAGGACTCGAAAAGTCCAAGGCCGTTGTTGCTGCGGCGCTCGCCTTGGTTTAGTCGAATCCCCACCACCGAAGAATTTACATGTCCGTTTTTGGTCCCATGATCGCCGCTTCCGCGAAGCGAGCCGTTAATTACACCGAGTCGCTACTGAAGGGAGTCACGTCCGAAAATTACGCTCGATTCGCGACAGTCAACGGCGAGAAAATTGAATCGAACCATCCCGCTTTCGTGCTCGGTCACTTGAGTTTGTACTCTTGTCGTGTTGTCGAACAACTCGGTGGCGATGCATCCGCGATCACGCCGACGGCCGAGTTTGAAAAGGTATTCTCGCACCTCGTGAAATGCGTCGACGACCCTGATGGCAATATCTATCCGTCGTTGGACGTGATTACCGAGCGATACTACACCGGACTCAATCAAGCGATTGCCGCACTGGAAAGCGCGGACGATGCCAAATTCTCCGTCGTCAATCCGACGGAACAAGCTCGCGCCAAGTTCCCGACCATCGGCGCCATGCACGCCTTTTACGTTGGCGGTCACACGATGATGCACCTCGGCCAAATGAGTGCCTGGCGTCGCTGCGCCGGTCTCGGCTCCGCATCGTAAGCCGCGTCCGCCTTGTTGACCGACGGGATACCCCGGAAACTGCCGCTCGCGTAAAACGGCTCCATGGACAACTCGACGTCGCTCAGCTTGCCCATCGAAGATTGCTTGCCAGAAATCTTGCAAGGACTTCGTCAATCACGCGCGGTGGTGCTCAAGGCGCCGCCCGGTGCCGGCAAGACGACGGGTGTGCCGCCCGCGATCCTGGCTGACCAAACCTTTCCGGCGGGAAAAGTGTTGTTGGTCCAACCGCGTCGACTCGCTGCGCGGGCGGCCGCGGCCCAGTTGGCGAGAATTATCGGCTGCCAAATCGGGGATGACGTCGGCTACCACGTTCGATTCGATCGCCGCGAGTCCAAGCGAACGCGGTTGCTCGTGCTCACTTACGGAATGCTGTTGAGACGCTTGCAATCGGATCCTTTATTGGAGGATGTGTCCTGCGTCCTGCTCGATGAATTTCATGAACGCAGCCTTGATGCGGATCTCGCACTGGGCATGATCGAACGAGTTCGACGAGAATTTCGGGATGAATTGCGACTCGTGGTGATGTCGGCAACGCTCGACCCCGAACCGCTCGTCGCGTTCTTGCACAACGCGATACCCGTTACGAGCCTAGGCCGGATGTTCCCGGTCGAGATCCATTACCGAGCACCGTCAAGCCAACTCGGCCAGCATCGTCAATCGATCGTCGATCATGTCATGTCCGCGTTACCCGAGGTACTCGCGCGCGGGGCGGGTCATGTGCTTGTCTTTCTGCCCGGAGTCGGTGAGATCCAACGGACGATGGCCGCGATCGATTCCAGCGGGATCGCGGCGAATGATGACGTGATGCCGCTCTATGCCGACCTCGCGATCGAAGCGCAAGACCGCGTCTTGAGGCCATCCTCGCGACGAAAAATCATCCTCGCGACGAATGTCGCCGAGACATCGATCACCATTGATGGTGTTACCGCGGTGATCGACACTGGCCAAGCACGCGTGATGCGATTCGAGCCCAATGTCGGCTTGCCACGGTTGCGAATTGAATCCATTTCCCAAGCCTCAGCCGACCAACGCAGCGGCCGAGCCGGCCGGACCCAGCCGGGGGTTGGTTATCGCTTGTGGCACGCGGCCGCTCACCGCGGTCGAGCGAGTGTCGATGTCCCCGAAATACTGCGCGCGGACTTTGCTCCGGCGGCATTGACGCTGGCGACTTGGGGTGAACGTGACGCCGCCGCTTTCCCGTGGCTCGATCCGCCTCGTGAGCATTCCGTGCAAACCGCTAATACGCTGCTCAAACGACTCGGCGCGATCGATGATACGAGGCGCGCGACCGCACTCGGGCAAGCGATGTCCGAGTTGCCGGTTCATCCTCGGTTGGCAAAACTGCTGATCGATGCAGCGGCGGCCGACGTGGTCGAGGATGCATCCATCGCCGTCGCACTGCTCACCGAACGTGATCCATTCCAGATACCCGGATCGGGACTCGCGAAGACGCACGGGGGCGATTTTCTCGAGGCCGTGAGCCAGCTTCGCCGCGAGCTTTCTGCACGTCGTTTATCTCCCACCATGAAGAACATCGATCGCGTTGCGAAACACTTGGCCGGTTCCGTTGAGCAGTTGTCGATTCCGCCAGCACCGAGTGCGATGGCGGCTGGATCGCCTGAACGACTGGCGAGGGTATTGCTTGCCGCGTTCCCCGATCGCGTCGCGCGGCGGCGTGAACTCGGTGGGACGAACGCGTTGATGGTCGGTGGCAAGGGCGTCCGGCTGGAAACGGTGCCGGCGCTGCGTGATTGTGAACTGCTGCTGTGTTTGAACGTGAACGCCGTTGAGGGCGACGCCCGAGTCAGCTACGCGTGCCGCATCGAGCGAGATTGGCTCGACTCGAAGTTTCTGCGGTCCGTCGACGAACCGCTGTTCAACGATGACACGCAAACGATGATCGCCCGGCGGCGTGAAACGTTCCTCGATCTCGTTCTTCATGAGGCACCGATCCAGTGCCGGCGCGGGCCGCTCTCGGCGCGGGTGCTGGCCGACCAAGCGGACCTGATTTGGAAACAAAAGGTTCCGCCCGACAACGAGCTTCTGGGTTCCTACTTATCACGCATCGCCTTTTTGAGGGGCGTGCTCGGGGGCGAAGAATTGCCGCTTGTCGAGAAAGATTTTCTCGATGAATTGCGCACTCAATTGGCGATCAAGTGCTTGTCGCTGGCTGAACTCGCCAGGGCGCCTTGGGTCGATGCGATTCGCGGCCAGTTCACTTACCATCAACAGCAATGGATCGAGCGCGAGGCGCCACAGCGGATGAAAGTCCCGAGCGGCAACGAGATCGCAATCATTTATGAGGTCGGAAAACCGCCCGTGATGAAGGTCCGCTTGCAAGAGTTGTTGGGGTGGCACGATACGCCACGCATCGCGCGTGGCCGAGTGCCGATTCAATTGCATCTTCTCGGTCCGAATTATCGGACCCAGCAGATTACGGACGACTTGCGGCGGTTTTGGGAAACGACGTACACGCAAGTTCGTAAAGACTTGCGGGCGCGTTACCCCAAGCACCAATGGCCCGAAGATCCCTTCACCGCCACGGCGACTCGCAACGCCATGAAGCCGCGAACATGACGACGGGTGCCCCAGCCATCATCGAAGCGCGTGGTCTCACGCGTCTCCGCAACGATCACGATCCACCAATCCTTAGTCGCGTGGACTTTGCCATCGATCCGGGTGAGCGAGTCGGGCTCGTCGGCAGCAGTGGTAGTGGCAAATCGAGTCTGTTTCGAGCGTTGGTAAAACTCGATCCGATCGACGCGGGCGAAGTGCTCTATCGCGGCCAGAGCATCGCGCCGCGTGACATCCCCGCGTTCCGACGTCAAGTGATCTACGTGCCCCAACGTCCGGCGTTCGTCGTCGGCACGGTGATCGACAACCTGCGTCGACCCTTGGAGTTCATGCGTTCCAAGAATCCGTCGAGTCATTCGGGCAATACTCCGTTGGACTACAGCGAGTGGCTCACGGCCGTCTCGAAGCCGCCGAGTTTTCTGGCCCAGGATATTCAAAGCTTGAGCGGCGGAGAGCAGCAAATCGTATCGCTGCTCCGCGCGATCCAGCTGCAACCCGACGCGATGTTGCTCGACGAACCCACCGCCTCACTCGATCCCGATTCGACAGCAGTCGTCGAGCGACTCATCGATGCCTGGCTCGACGGGAACCCATCGCGAGCGTGCGTCTGGACCAGTCACCACGCCGAGCAAATCCGACGACGAAGTCAACGAATCGTGTCAATGCACGCCGGACGCGTCTCGGTTTAGTCAATCTTCGTTTTCGAGTGTCTCGAGAAAACAAGTGAACGGTTGATGCGGCAGCTAGCGAAGTGGCTCATCGACGCCATCGTCCGTCCGCCAGCGGGTATCTTGGTGGCGGTAGTTTAGCTCGATGCACTCCAAGGGAAATATTTTGGACAAGAATCCAATCTCGGGTGAACCGAAGGCGATTGAATTTGCGATCGGATTGCCCACGCGTCCCGACAAAGAAGTCGTGACCGCTCGGCATGCCGGCAGTATTACCGACTTGGATATGTCGATTTCGCCCCGAACGACCCCACCCGCCATGGCACTTCGGAACCTTGCCAAAGCGATGAATATTGCTTTGCAGCTCGACTTCATCGAAACGGATCTCGATCGCGTCTACAAAGCCGCTCGTGTCCGCAAGGGACAATTGCATGTATTGCACTTGGATTACATCGGTCTCGGCGACGGATTGTTCGCTTCGATCGGCAAGACGATTCGCTCCTTTCGTTTGACGCTTCAAGGCCCCGATGCGGGTTCTCCCGAAGGTCAACAGTGGATCGAAACGCACGGAACTGCGCCGGTGAGCGGTTTGTTCAATCTGATTGGCCGCAAGCTGAATATGTTGCAAGAATTCGAGGACAAAGTCCCCTACTTCGTGGAACAAACACTCGATCGACTGGAAGCGAAACGCGTGATCAAGGATTGGAATCGCAACGAGTGGAAGATCGAAACGACGCTGATTGGTTTGGATATCCTGATGACCCCCCTCAGCGAAGATGAAACGAATTAACCACTGCCGATGCCGAGCGACGGCAAACATCGCCGCTGATCACCCGGTGATCCTTCCTTTGACCCACTGAGGCTTCGATGCATCGTCCCGTTCTGATTTCAGCCCTGCCACTCGCGCTGATCTGCGTCGTTCTTTTGAACACGATGTCGGCGATCGCCGACGAGCCGCCTCGTCCCAACATTTTGTGGATCACGAGCGAAGACAATGGACCCCAATTGGGCTGCTACGGTGACGCGTACGCCGTGACGCCGAACCTTGACTCGCTGGCCGCCAAGTCGCTGCGTTACCAGCGTTGCTGGTCCAACGCCCCGGTGTGCGCCGCCGCAAGAACGACGTTGATCTCGGGGATGTACGCGACGAGTCTCGGCGCCGAACACATGCGCAGTGGTGTCCCTTTGCCGCCGGACATCCGTCTGTACCCGCAAGTCATGCGGGACCTCGGTTATTACTGCACCAACAACAGCAAGACCGACTACAACTTTGCCGATGGCGATGCGGGCTGGAACGAGAGCAGCGGGAAAGCCCACTGGCGAAAGCGTCCGGACCCGAATCAGCCATTTTTTGCCGTATTCAACTCGACGATCAGCCACGAGAGCCAGATCATCAACCAGCATCAACTGGACCATGATCCGGCCGGCGTGCGTGTCCCCGCTTATCATCCCGATACCCCCGAGGTGCGACGTGACTGGGCCCAGTACTACGATCGGCTGACGGAAATGGACGCGGAAGTCGGCAAAGTCCTCCGGCAGCTCACAGCGGATGGCCTAGCGGATTCGACCATCATCTTTTACTACGGTGATCACGGTAGTGGGATGCCACGGAGCAAACGTTGGCCCTTCAATTCAGGATTGCACGTACCGCTCATCGTGCACGTACCCGCCCAGTTTTCGAAACTTGCCCCGGCTGATTATCGAGCCGGCGGCGAATCATCCCGGCTGGTTTCCTTCGTTGACTTTGCTCCGACGGCGATCAGCCTCGCTGGGGCGATGCCGCCCACGAATATGCAAGGTCACGCGTTGGCGGGACCGCACGCGACCGAGCCACCATCGATGATCTATGGATTCCGCGGGCGGATGGATGAGCGTTACGACATGGTACGAACGTGTACGGATGGACGATTCGTTTACATGAAACATTTCTATCCCGACAAGCCCTACGGCAAGCATGTCGAGACCATGTTCAAAACGCCAACGACGCGGATTTGGAAGCAGTGGTTTGATGCCGGTAAACTCAACCCGGCCCAAGCCAAGTTTTGGCAGACGAAACCTGGCGAAGAGTTATTCGATTTGGAATCGGATCCCGACGAAGTCATCAACGTGGCTGACCGACCCGAGTTCCAAGCACGAACCGCACGGATGCGAGACGCACTCCAATCATGGATGATCGAGGTCGCCGATGCGGGGATCTTGCCCGAGGCGGAAATGCATCGTCGTTGTGGCAAAGTGCCGCCGCGAACCGTGATGACGAGTGACGCGATGCCGGTCCAAAAAGTTGTCGATGCAGCGTGGCTCTGCACATCAACGACCTCCGCCGATGACCTCGCCGCCGTGATCGAACTCAGCCGCAATGCTGATGCGGCGATTTCCTACTGGGGCGCGCGTGGCTTGTCGATTCGAGGTTTAGCGGCGAGAGGACCTGCGACTCGCGCCGCTTCGACCACGCGCCAAGACACGCTGCGACTGGCACTGCTCGAGTGCTTGGAAAGCCCATCGCCAAGCGTGCAGGTGGCCGCTTGTGACGGGTTGTTGAATCTCGCCCCTGGTGCTGACGCCGCCATCGCCATTGATCGGCTCTTGCAGTTGTCCAATGTGGACGCACACGGCTACTTTGCCGCCATCGAGGCGCTCAACGTCTTGGACGTTCATGCCGACCGAATCACGCCTCAGCAGATGCAAGATATCAGCGCATTGCCTCGGCAACTTCCCAGTCCAGCGGCGCGGACGGGCAACTACGTGGCAAGGCTCTTGGACCATGTTCTGAGCCAAGCGGGAACGACGGAGCATTAGCACCCGCGTGAACAATAATGGTGCCTTCAATCTCTGAATGAAGACGCCTCCATTCGCGGTCGGTTCGCAGGAGGTCACTTCAGGCGAGCGTGGGGTTGGAGTGGAGCGGATTTCAATCGGATCCCCGTGGGTTGCCCAACGGGCGATCCGAGACCGTGTGCGACCATTCTGCCATGACTTTCTTGGGGGTCGTGACTGGGATTTGACTGGTTAGCTATGCTGGACCATGAACCTTGCCCCATCCAGAACGAATCTGACCACGAACGTGAATCCATCGCTTCCGCTCGCTTCTGAAATTCGATGTGAAGCGGTGGAATTAGCGTTTTCCGACGGGACACGAGCGGTTAGCGACGTCGATTTGCGTATCCCAGCCGGTTCGATCACTTCACTTGTCGGCCCCAGCGGCTGTGGCAAAACGTCGCTGCTGCGATTGTTCGCGGGGCTGGAGAAACCCAGTTCTGGGCGAGTGCGGTTGGAGCCGATGATCTCGGCGGTCGCGGGTGAGATCGCGTTCGTATTCCAACAACCGACTTTGCTGCCTTGGCGTACCGCCATGGAGAATGTCCAGCTACCGCTGGAACTCATGGGTCGCTTTAGCAAATCGCAGCGGATGGAGATCGCGAGCCAGTTGTTGGAGGACGTCGGACTTCAAGATGCACACCTGAAGAAGCCGCACGAGTTGTCCGGTGGGATGCGGATGCGCGTTTCGATTGCCCGCGCCCTCGCGACATCGCCACGTGTGCTATTGCTGGACGAACCGTTTGCGGCGCTCGATGATATTCTGCGTGGCCAATTGGGAGAGCTGTTGCTCGAGTTGTGGAGTTTGAGACGGTTCACGGCGGTGATGGTGACGCATAACATCGGCGAAGCAATTTTGTTGTCCGACCGAGTCGTGGTGATGCGTGGTGGTCGAACGGACGCACCGCGAGTCAATCCGTTGCCGAGGCCGAGGACGGATGCGCTGCGGCGGACCGTGGCGTTCGGTGAGTTCTACGGCGTGATTTCCGATGCACTTCGGGAGCCCTCATGAAGCGCGAGCGACGCGGCATCGATGCAACGAGTTGGGTTGTTCAGTCCGTATCCGTGATCGCGGTCGCCGCGGTGGCGATCGTGGTGTGGATCCTGGTTCTCGAACTGTTCGAGTTGCCGCCAATATTGCTGCCCTCTCCACAGCGGGTCTTGGACGCAGCGATGCGTGAGCGAGATACGCTGATCCGTGGCATGTTCAGCACGGGAATTGCCGCTGCGGCGGGACTTGCCACGGCGCTCTTGATCGGCTCGTTCGTCGCGATCCTGTTCAGTCAATCACGGTTGATTCGGCGAGCGTTTTTTCCTTACGTCATCTTTTTGCAAACGGTACCGATCGTCGCCATCGCACCGCTGCTGATCACTTGGAGTGGGTATCGATTTCGCACCGTGGTGATCGTGACCGTGATCATCAGTTTGTTTCCCATCATCAGTAACGTGACCGCGGGCCTGATGACGATCGAACGAGAGCTCGCGGACCTGTTCCGAATGTATGGTGCTGGACGGATCAAGCGATTGTGGAAGCTGCAAATACCTTCGGCAGTTCCGTACTTGGTCTTGGGCGCAAAAATTAGCAGCGGTCTAGCGGTGATCGGCGCGATCGTCGCGGAATTCTTTGTCGGGAATGGCGCCAGCTATGATGGGTTGGGGACGTTGATGACGGGTTGGCAAGCGATGCAGCGAACCGACGCCCTGATCGCTGCCCTCTTTGCGTCAACGCTTCTCGGTTTGCTATTGTTTGGCGTCGTCCACATCGTCGCCGCCGTTTTCTTGCGTCGTTGGACTCGTTCTGAAACTTCACCAGGTTCCGCATCATGAACTCGCCCAAGACTCGCCCCGCGCTCGCTCGATTTCAATCCGCGATCGCCGCGTGGGTATTGCTCACCTTTGTCGCGGGATGCAATCGCCCGGTCGACTCGTCGGCCACATCATCGGCGGTCAGCGGCGTCGGTGTTGGCACGCCGGTCACGGCCCAGCTCAATTGGCATCCCGAGGCCGAGCACGGTGGGCTGTACCAGGCGGCTGCCGACGGCACGATGGGAAATGCGGGGTTCAATCTCGAGATTCGCCCCGGTGGCGTGGGGACACCGATCGCTTCGGAATTGGTTCTCGGCCGCAGCCAGTTCGCGATCGCCAATGCGGACGATGTGGTGTTGTACCGCCAGCAAGGCGCCGATGTTGTCGCGGTGCTCGCCGCATTACAAGACCATCCGCGCTGCATCGTGGCCCAAGCGGCGAGCGATGTGAAGACGTTCGAGGATCTGGCCGGTAAAACGTTCCAATGCGGCGGTGGCCGTCCCTACCTCAGCTTTTTGAAAGCCAAGGGTTTACTTGATAATGTGCGACAGGTGCCGTACCAGAACAGCATCGCGGCGCTGGTCAGTGATCCCAACACTGTCATACAAGGTTACTCGTTCGCCGAACCGCTGCTCGCCCGCGAGCAGGGTGTCGAAGTGCGGTTGCTGATGCTCAGCGATCTCGGCTGGAACCCCTATTCGAGCGTACTCGTGACGACGGGTGAGTTGATTCGCAAGGACCCCGAAATGGTTCGCAAATTTGTCGCAGCGACCCGCAAGGGTTGGCAGAACTACCTCACCGATGGCACGCTCGGAAACGACTTCATCCTGGCTGCGAACACGCAAGGCATGTCGCGCCCGGCGCTCGAGTTCGGTATCCAGGCCATGCGACCACTCGCAATCCCCGATGGAGTCTCGCTCGAACAGGTCGGTAGGATGAATGCCGATCGCTGGAACACGCTCGTGGCTCAAATGATCGAGCTCAAACTCGCCGACGCCGACAAAGTGATCGCGAGTGAGTGCTACACGACCCAATTCATTGAGTAGATTGAGCCCGCTCGACCCCTAGAACTTCCAGCGATATTCCATTCGCGTGCCGTAGACATCGTTGAGTCCGTCGCGCCAGCCGTACATGGCGTCGAATCTCAGGAGCGAACGGTGCGAGATCGGGAATTGGTACCGCGTTCCAGCCGCGCACTCGTCGCCGGCGACGGCAGCGTTGCCGTCTCCGTGCGGCGTGAGGTAAGCGAATTCGAGCAACCATTGACGGCTGAAGTCTTCGCCGAGCAAGTCGACGCCCAGAGCGAATCCCGCCGTGTCATTGGCACTGGTGTCGAGCGTTGCGAAACCGTTGAGCCCGTCGTTATCGAAATTGATTCCCGTGTTTCGCAAAATGCCGCCTGAAATACCGGCGCGAGCCACCGATTGGGGGCGATCCCAGCCGACGAAGCAATTCAAATAGGGGATGACATTATAGGGCATGCCGGTAACGAGACTATTTTCGAACAGCAGCAGCGTGCCATCGGCAGTTCGTTGTTCTTTAGGTAGGTCCTGGCCCGCATTCACGATCACGCGAATGCTGTTGCTAACCCTGTCAAAGTAGCGTCGCGTGAAGCTGAACGTGGAATTATGGTAGCTGCGTTGGCTGGTATTGCGGTCGTGCACGAACGCGTAACCAGTTTCGATGTAGCCGCCATAGGCCTCGATGAACCATGCGGTTCCGAATGCCTGGGCGGCATTCTCGTCATTACCAAATGCGACACTATTGAGTTGATCAAAAACGGCAAAGAAGGTCGCGTCGTAGTTGGACCAATTCAGTGCGCGACTATGTCGCGCCGGTAATGAGAACGCGGCGCCGGTAACGGCGTCCTCCATCCAGATACCGTTTTGAAAGAGCAGCGGTACCAAGCCGAGGGTGAAGGGCAGCTCGAATGGAGACGATTCGTTCGCCATACCGCCGAGGATCGCGCCCAGGTCCCCCTCAAAAAATGCGGTCACCGGGTTGAAGTTATGGATGGGTTGAAAGTCGAGTTCGCCATCGACCAGGGCAACTTGCGTGAATTGGTTGCCGCGCGTTTGTGGGCCGATAAACGCGTGAAATCGCTCGGTATCCGTGAGTCTTAAATCCAAATCGAGATTCAAACGACTCGCCCAGTTGTCAGTGCGTCCCGCCGCGTTGCGACCGCTGGCGATCCCGGTTCGATAGTCGCCATAAAGATAGAACTGGGGATGTGCAAGATTGGTGAATCCGAACCAATTGTATCCGCGCGGTGTGATGCCATCGCCGTAGAAGATTCTGCCCCATTCGATCCACGGATGCTGGGTCGGCACGGCAGCCTTGGCATCGTAAACCCATTGCTCGCGCTCACCGTCGTGAACCATGGATTCATCAGGAATCGGCGTCGGGGAAAAGTCGTTGACGTGGTACGGCAAATACACCGGCGACGCGGCGACTTCCCAGGGATCACAGGCGGCAATCGCTGCGGACATCGACCCGTGTGGTTGCGATTCGTGTGGTTGCGACTCGTGTGGTGTGGATTTAAGGGGAGTGGATTTAAGGGGAGTGGACGTGAGGGGAGTGGATATGAGGGAAGTGGATATGAGGGGAGTGGATTGCAGTTCATCGGGCCGCAGCGGCGTCGATTGCGATGCATCGATCGTGTACGGATTCACTCGAACCGCCTGGGCGTGCGCCAGGGTCACGACGAACCCACAAAGCCAATAGGCCATCCCAGCCCCGGCAACTTGGCGGCGCCGTGAGGTTTGTCGATCGATGATGGTTGTCCGGAGGGTCACGTCGTCGGTGATCTACTTCGCAAGGAACGTGTAGCTGTTGGGACTGAGATCGAGAATGTTCTCGTTCATGCGGCGGATCATATCCGGCGAACTGTCAATCAATCGCATGAAGTAGGGCGGTTCCACGCGGCTCCGCATCCGCACGCTGAGTCGGTAAGCACCCGGTATCGATATCGCCGAGGCCGGAATGTGATAGCGAGGCACGCGATGATCGAGCGGCGCGATCGAGTGCGCCTCCATCCGAATGAGTGGCGGGTGATTGAGCACGCTCACGGGAACGGCCCCAGGTCGAAGGAATACGAGTTGGTCAAGGCTAAAATTGAGCGGCAATGGCGTCTCTCGGTCAGTCCCGCGAACGTTGTTGATCAAGAACTTGGTTTGCAAATTGAACAAGTCCGCATCGCGTCGGACGCGACCCTGGGCGACGTCGATGCTGTGCAAATCGGCAAGGTCACCCTGGGAGTCGAGGTAACCGCTTTCCCAGACCCGTTGGCCGAGTGGGTTGATCAAGGCGACGTTGAGCCATAATTGAGGCTGGGCACCGAGCGAGCCGGTGGGCATGTTGTGACCCTCGCTCGTATTGGTGACCTTGTAGGCGACGGTGAGGTCGTGTCCGACGCGCGGAGGCTTGACGAATCGAGGTTCACTGATGTGCAATCCGGCTTCATAGGTTTGAATCGCGGAGAGTCGTTTTTCAGCCGTCTTGTTGAGATTGTTGTCGATGATTTTTCGGGCGTCGCGACGTTCGTCGGCGTTGTTCCACGGCGGCGGAAATTCCATCGAACGTCCCACACCTCGCTCGAAAGTTTCAGTGCCCCAGCCGGCGCGGTAATCAAACTCGAGCCACTCCCGCGACGTGTATTTTTTGGCTTGATGATTGTGGGGAAAAATCCCTGGATGGGCGATCGAGAGCCCCGGACCCCAAACCATGTGATTCGATATCTGGCGGGGTTCACCAAAGGGTTTATCGTTGATGATCGCCGCGTGCCCCCAGTCGTAGCCTTCGGCCTTGCCCGGCACACGACCCATGTGACACTGTTGACACGTGATGCCTTTTTCAGCCGCCGGGCCACTTCGATATTGAGCATGCACCACTTCAAGCCAAATTCCTGGATGCACGGCGACCTGGTGACACGACACGCAAAGATCACTGTTGGTGAGCGGCTCAAAAAAGTAGCTGCCGTTGTGCATCGCTTGGCCGGGAGTTTTGTCCGCAGCATCGAGCTTGAGTTTGAGCTTGTCCGCTTGAGCGAGCGCGGTCGTTACACCTTGCCCAGCGGTACTGCCAAAAATAGGTTGATGAATATCGCCGGGTTCAATGCGTCGGTCACCGTTGCTCCGCCCATAGTGCTCGCGAACTCGGTGGCAAGCGATGCAAGTGATGCCTTCGCGAACCACGGGCGGCGCGTCGAGGATGCTGGACTCACGGGGGATTTCGAGCTGCGTGGCGACGGGCGAGTGACAACGCACGCAAAACGAACCGACGGTACCCATCGTGAGGTCGGTCATCGCCTGTTCAAACCGCTGAAACATGGGCGAGACGGCGGCGTACGAATGGCCGCTGGTTCGCCACTGCTCGTACTGGTTCGGGTGACAACTGCGGCATGTCTCGGCCGACGGATAGCAATTCTCAGTCCAGATCGCTTCGTGAGGATCCTTGGCCGACCCCGCTGGCGGTTGCGATCCAAGACCAACAACACCGTCGACCGGCGGTATCGCTGGTTTCGCCAGCCCCGGCCCCAATGGGCTGAGCGGCCCCATCTGATGAAGCGGATCAATCGCGGCGCCGGCGGCGATGTGATACTGGGCGTGGATCGGTCGGTTGCCCAACGTGACGGTCATCACGACGATCAGTAGAACGACAGCTCGCGGCATCGGAGTCATGGCCGTGGGTCAGGCGAAAAAAATGGAGCTCAGCACGACGACGAGGAATCCCCCGCTGTGGCTTATCGACCCGTCTTCACCGTCACAACGCGTTCATTCGATTCCCGAGGCATAGTCATCGCATTTCGCCCATTTTGACGCTGTCTCATGCTAAGCCAGGCGCGAAGCCGCGGAGGGACGGCTCAAAAAAAACTTCCATTTTGGCCCCTCTCCCCACATTTCACGAAGAGAGGGTGGGGGACCCGCTGAAGAATCGGCAAGTTCTTGTTGAGCGTTGCTAGGGAGCGGTGAAGCGAGTCGTGAAACCGCCATCGGTGGAGGTGATCCCTACAAACGGTTTAATCCGCATTTCCTACGACGGTCGGCCCCGCAATCTCGACGCTTTCGGCAGATCTTTCCAAGCCGACGTGCATTCATCGGCTACTTTTTCCATAGGATCGAATCCCCCGGTTCCGACCGCGTCCTCGTCACTTCTCTTCCCTGGCGCAAATCCACGATGTCTCAATCCAACACCCGCGAATCGTTCTATCGCTGCCCGATCGCAGCCGATTGTGCGGACGCACGACTAAAGATTGGCTGGCGCCATCAGAAGGTAACCGTTCAAGATTCTTCGATCGACGGCTACACGGTGCTCGTGCCCGCGAGATTCGCGCGGCGACTCAAGGTAGGCGAACCCTGGATCCTCGAGTTTGATGGCTTGCGCACCGAGGCCCACGCCGAGTGGTTCTACCACGGACATGATGGCACGACTCAAATCGGCCTACGTCGGATGCGTGATTTAACCCCCGTTCCGCACATCGGATCGTGGTACACGGGGCTGATGCCAACGGGGTCGCACGGGTCGATGACGGATTCGACGGTCGCCTACGCGGGCGTCACCATTCTGCTTTTTCTAGCCATGGCAATGCCAGGGCTCGGGGATCAGCTCGGAACGGCTTCGCGCATTCAATGGGCTGCGTCGTCACTGTATTTTACCGTGATGAGCTTCCTGTAGATCGCCCGGCCGCTACTTTTTGACCAATGCCCAATCGCGGCGTTGCCGACTGCTGGGGATGCCCATTTTTTTGCGGTACTTCGTCACGGTTCGCCGAGCGACGGTGAGTCCGATTTTCTTCAGCTCGTCGACCAAGTGCTCGTCGCTGTAGGGGTCGCTCTTGTCCTCATGATCAATCAACTCTTGCAGTTTCAAGCGGATCGTATCCCAGGCGACGTCCTCGCCGTCTTCGGTTTGGGTACCGCCGACAAAGAAGCGTTTGAGCGGCAAGATCCCGCGCGGCGTCTGGATCCACTTATCGTCGACGGCGCGGCTCACCGTGGTGACGTGAACGCCAACGCGATCAGCGATTTGCTGCATTTTGAGTGGCTCAATCGCCTCAGGACCTTCGTCGAGAAACTTTTTCTGGTGCTCCACGATCGCTTCGGCGACACGCGTCAACGTGCTGCGTCGTTGTTCGATCGAATCAATCAACCACTGCGCACTGCTAATCTTTCGCTTGATGAACTCACGTTCCTCGACGGTGCTGCTCGGGTCCTGCAGCCGGCTGCGGTAATAGTCACTGATGAAGAGCGTCGGAATACGATCGTCATCCAAGCGGACTTTGTACTCGCCGTCTTCGTCCTGTTCGAGAATGATGTCGGGCGTAACGTTGGGGACGTAGGTCTCCATGAACGCCGCGCCGGGCTTGGGATTCAAGTTGTGCAATTCGGCGCGGACGTCTTGGATCAATTCGATCGAGTAACCGGTCTTGCGCGCGATTTGCGGCAACCGATTCTCAGCGAGATCTTCCAAATGCGATTTGATCAGCGTCCGCATTTCGTCGAAATGCGGCAGCTTGGGTTTGAGCTGGACGAGCAAGCACTCCGAGAGATTACGAGCCGCGATTCCCGTCGGTTCGAGCGACTGGACGATCGCCAGAGCTTGTTCCGCCTTGGCGCGATCTTCGCTCGTGTGACCGGCCGGCAACAGATCCGCGAGCGGCGTGCGGAGGTATCCGCCGTCCCGCGCATCGAGCGTGCTGATGATTCGCTCAGCAAGCTGTTCGAGCTCGTCATCAATATCGAGTTCCGCTAGTTGATGCAGCAGAAAGTCGTTGAGCGATTCAGGACGGGACTGGGCATTAGCCATCAAATCATGCCGACGATCCGCTTCGTCCTGCATCCGGTTGGCGGAACGACGAAAGGAATCGTCGAATGTGCTCGGCAACTCCGAATCCATGTTCGTCAGCCGCTCGAAGTCATCCCGGTTGTCGTGGTCGTTGTCGACGACGAGTTCCTTTTCATCCTCGCTGCGGACGTCCGTGTTGGGTTGATCATCGTCGGCCTCGTCCGGTGCCATCGGATCCACGTCCATCTGCTCCAGCAGCGGATTTTCGTTCATCTCCTGCTCGATCCGCTCCTGGAGCGCGAGCATCGGTAACTGCAGAATCTCCATCGATTGGATCATCCGCGGCGCAAGTTTCTGGACTTGGAGTTGGCGGGCTTCAAGCCCCATCGACATCCGCATGGCCGAGTCTCGTGTAAGAACATCCCTGCCAGTGCAACTGTCGCACCGGAGCTCATCTCGATCGGATGAGCATTTTCTGTTCCCGTATTATAGTTTTTGTCGACCGGTTAGTGCATCGGCAATCATCTCACGATTCGCATATTCCAGAACACTGCCGGCGGTGATGCCCCGGGCCAATCGGGTGATCTCGACGGGAAACTCGCTAAGTAGGTTCGATATGTACAGTGACGTGCCGTCACCTTCGACCGTCGGATTGGTGGCCATGATGACCTCGACAAAGTTTCCGCGGCGAACACGTTCGACGAGCGGATCGATCGTGAGCGCATCCGGGCCGATACCGTCGAGCGGAGCGATGCGTCCCAGTAGAACGTGATACAGGCCGCGAAACACACCGGATTGCTCGAGACTCATCAGGTCCCGCGGTTGTTCAACGACGCATAACCGTGTCGTATCACGATTCGGTTGGGCACAAATGGCACAGCGATCGGACTCGGCCAGATTGAAACATGTCGCACAGTAACGTACATCGGTGCGCACGCGGCGGATCGCGTCGGCCAATCCGAGTGCTTCCTGCTCAGCGACGCGAAGCAGATGGAAGGCGAGTCGTTCGGCACTCTTGCGACCGACGCCCGGCAATCGACTCAAGTGTTCGACGAGTTGCGAGACGGCGCCCGCGTGTGACGACATGATGGATTCTCTACCCGCCCGTCAAGCTAGCGAGGATCCCGTCGAGGCCGGGTACGTTGAGTTTCATGTCACCGGCCATCTGGCCAATCGCGTCCGCGTACAACTGCTTCGCCGCCGCCCCCGCCGCATTCGTGGCACTGCGCACGGCATCCTCCAGCTCGTGACCGGTCAATCCATCGCCAATCGAGATGGATTGAACTTGGCCGGTGCCGTTCATCACAACCGTGACGCCGCCACAGCCCGACGTGGCCGAGACCGATTCCAGCTGCATTCGCTGGTTGAGTTGCTGCAATCGCTCAGGCAACTCTTGCAGTTTGCCAATCATCGCGAGCGGATTTCCAAAGTTAAACATCGTGCTCAGGGCTCCTGGCTGGATCGTTGAGAGGGAGTTCCCAGTCTAGCACTCGATCCGACTTCGGCAATCGACTTCGACCGCCGTCGCTTAGCGGCGAGTCGAGGTTCGGTAGCTAGCCGGGCGTGTCGAGTGTGTCGGTCGGCTGCCACCGCTCGGCGCGTTGAGCTGGGCCGAGTCGTCTCGGAATGGGTCCTGCAAGTTGTCGAACAACGAATCATCGCCACCGCGTTCAGGTGGCAAACCCGATCCCGTCGCGTCGTCACCGTCGGACGATCGCACGGGTTGAGGAAAATTGACAGCGGGTTGACGAACCGGGGCCAAGTGTGGCTGTGACACCACGGTGGGTGCCGAGGGCGATACTGGCGGAGCCGTGCGAGGCGAACCCATGGCCGGCGAAGCCAAGCGAGGTGCCGGCACGGACGGGATCACCCGGCTCGGCATGGACTGCGGCGGCAACGACGGAACGGCGTGCACGTGGGTGGGCAGACCCGCATCCTCGTACATCATCATGTCGCCCATCGTCATCGCGTCGCAACCGTCGTCGCATGACATATCGTCGCAGCCACCGCTGCGGCCACGGTGCTTGAGGCTGAAGAAGAGCAGTTTTTCGATGCCGCCGGCGACGGTGTCGAGCGTTTGATAGATCGGCCCGTGACCGCTGCCGCAACCGCCATCGCACCCCTCCGAGCATCCACACTGGGGTGCTCCGGCGGTGACCGGGGTGACCAGCGTCGGGTTCACGGTGGCGAGTGTCGCGAGACAGGCGGCCGCCATCAGAAAACGTTTGCGGCGGGCGGATTTGCTGGGAAATTTCGTCGTCGGTTGCATCGTAAGCCTCTTGCTAACGCGGTTGGATTACCCCTGAATATCGGTCCGGAAAACCGCTATGAGCAAGAGAATCCGAAAGACCGACAAACTCGACCGAGGCTACCCAGGATGCCGCGGTGCCAGAATCGGCAGCGCATGTCACGGAGGCAGACAATTTTCATGAGGGACGCTAAACTAGCGAGCCAACCCCGAATCCATTTCGTCGCAACAAAACTAAGAGATAGCCGTGAGTTTCGATCCCTTTGGAGCCCGCGATTCGTTCAACACTGGCACCGGCACCGCCTCGCTCTACCGACTGAGCCGTCTCGAGGATGCTGGCTTGGGCGATATCAGCCGCTTGCCGTTCTCGATCCGTGTGTTGCTCGAAGCCGTGCTGCGGAATTGCGATGATTTTTCCGTCACCCAAGCCGACGTCAAGAACTTGGCGGCGTGGAAGGCGGCTGAACCAGCCAAGGAAGAGGTCCCTTTCAAGCCGTACCGAGTTGTGCTCCAGGATTTCACGGGCGTCCCTTGCGTCGTCGATCTCGCCGCGATGCGATCGGCGATGCAGCGCATCGGGGGTGACCCCAAGAAGATCAATCCGCTCATCCCCGTCGACCTCGTCATCGACCACTCCGTTCAAGTCGACTTCTTCGGCTCGGACAGTGCGCTGGCCCAAAACGTCGAGATCGAATTTCAACGCAACCGCGAGCGCTATGAATTCCTCCGCTGGGGCCAGCAAGCGTTTGACAACTTCACCGTCGTCCCACCGAACGTCGGCATCGTCCACCAAGTCAACTTGGAATACTTGGCCCGCGTCGTGGCGATCCAGCAGACGCCGGAGGGACCGGTCGCGCTGCCCGATTCGCTCGTCGGCACCGACAGCCACACGACGATGATCAACGGTTTGGGTGTCCTCGGCTGGGGCGTCGGCGGCATCGAAGCCGAAGCGAACATGCTCGGCCAACCGCTGTACATGCTGATGCCCGAAGTGATCGGGTTCGAACTCCGCGGCGAATTGCCTGCGGGCGCGACCGCGACCGATATGGTGCTCCGCGTCGTCGAGCTATTGCGAGCCGAAGGCGTCGTGAACAAATTCGTGGAGTTCTTTGGCGCGGGCATGAACAAAATGGGCGTGGCCGATCGCGCCACCATCGCCAACATGGCCCCCGAATACGGCGCGACGATGGGCTTCTTCCCCGTCGATAACGTCACGCTCGATTACTTGCGTCAAACGGGACGCAGCGCCGATCACATTCAACTCGTCGAACGGTACTGCAAAGAACAAGGTCTGTTCCGCACCGACGATGGTCCGTCGCTCAATTACACCAAGACGCTGTCCCTCGACTTGAGCACCGTGGTGCCGAGTCTGGCGGGACCCAAACGGCCGCAAGACCGCATCGCCCTGGCGGACATGAAGGACGCGTTCACCAAATCGCTGACGGCGCCGATCGGCAAGGCCGGATTCGGACTGGACATCGACGCGGTAGCGCGAACCGGCAAAATCGAAGACAACGGAAATTCCCGCGAAATTGGCCACGGCGCGGTCGTGATCGCCGCCATCACCTCGTGCACCAATACGAGTAACCCCTCGGTGATGATCGGCGCCGGATTGCTCGCCAAGAAAGCCGTCGCTCGCGGCTTGACGGTACCGTCGCACGTGAAAACCAGCCTCGCGCCCGGCTCACGCGTGGTCACCGATTACCTGAACAAGGCCGGCCTCACCGATAGCCTCAACCGACTCGGTTTCCAAACGGTCGGCTACGGATGCACGACGTGCATTGGCAATAGTGGTCCGTTGCCCGACAAAATTGCGAAGGCGATCATCTCCGGTGATCTCGTGGCGTCGGCCGTGCTCAGCGGCAATCGTAATTTCGAAGGCCGGGTCAATCCGCTCACCAAAGCCAACTACCTCGCCAGCCCACCGCTCGTGGTCGCGTACGCCCTCGCCGGCACGACCGACATCGACTTGGTCACGGAACCGATCGGCCAAGACAGCGATGGTAAGGATGTGTTCCTCAACGAAATATGGCCCTCGATCGAAGAAATCCGTGACACCATTGCCCGCTCGATCATGCCGGAAATGTTCACGCGCGAGTACGATTCGGCCGTCAACAATAACGAACTCTGGAACGCGATCGAGATCTCCGGCGGCGCCATTTATCCTTGGGATGATGCGAGCACCTACATCCAACATCCACCGTTCTTGGATGCGGTCGTCGATCAATCGGTACCCGACATCGAGCCGATTACCGGCGCGACCGTACTGGCACTTCTCGGCGATTCCGTAACGACCGATCACATTTCACCGGCCGGCGCGATCGCCTCCAATGGCCCCGCAGGCAAGTACTTGCAGAAACACGATGTGCCGATCGCAGAGTTCAACAGCTACGGTTCGCGCCGCGGGAACGACCGCGTGATGGTGCGTGGCACGTTCGCGAACATCCGCATACGCAATCAAGTCGCCCCGGGGACCGAGGGTGGTGTGACGCGTCACTTGCCCGATGGCGAAGTGATGAGCATCTACGACGCATCGATGAAGTATCAAGCCGAGGGCATTCCGCTCGTCGTTATCGCGGGTGCCGAATACGGCACGGGATCGAGTCGCGATTGGGCGGCCAAGGGCACGATGCTGCTCGGCGTCAAAGCCGTGATCGCGGCCAGCTACGAACGCATCCACCGCAGCAACCTCGTCGGCATGGGCGTGCTGCCGCTCGAGTTCGCGCCGGGCACCACGTGGCAATCACTCGGCTTGACCGGCGAAGAGACGATCGACATCGAAGGCCTCTCCAACGACTTGCAACCACGTTCAAAGATCAGCGTCAAAGCGACGGATTCGTCGGGACGGTTCAAGACATTCTCCTGCACCGTCCGCATCGATACCCCCGTCGAACTGCAGTACTACCGCAACGGTGGCATCCTGCCGACCGTACTGCGAAATCTGTCGAAGTAGATCGTCGTGACGAGTGCCGCGAGAACGCACTCAACTCGGCGAAGATGCCCCGATGCCCAAGTCGCTCAGGCAAGCTCCCGAAAGTCGCAGCCACCATCGCGACCGGACCGATCTCCCGCCCGTAGCGGAGGTCGCTGAGGCAAGCGGCAGTTTCATTCGCACCCACTCCCTCAACGCTTCGCTGGGGGGAGAGGGCAGGGTGGCCTTGCGCTGCAAGTCTTGAATCACCCCCGGCTCACTCGGATCAATGAATCCTTCAACATCCGTCATGTCGTCCATCGACTGATCGACAACGCCCAGCTCGGTCTCCATGTCACGAATTTGATCCAGCGTTTGCCGGATCCGCTCCAGATCCTCAAACGATCGGCCTTGCACATTGCGGCGGAAAGCCACCAAGGACTCGACAATCTTCAACCGCTTCCAGCACGGCATTTTATGCCGCAAATGGTCTCGCAAGAAAGCGATGACGTCGTCAGCCGTGTATTCCCACGAGCGAGACTTCTTGCCACCATCAACCTCCGTGCCAACTCGGCGAGTGCTCAAAAAAAGCATCCACCGCCCACTCCCGTCTCAACGTCGTTCTGGAAGCCTACCTGGCTCAGACGATGCGATCACGGCACCATGGAACATGGTTACCACCTATTGGCTGAGCGCCTGTCAGAAAAATTCTCTGGAAAAAAACTTTGACAAGGAACTGCCCAATTCCCATACTCCGGCAAACACCAACCGGCGCTAAGTCGTCCACTAACCCGCGATCAATGCCGCAACAAAACAGTCCCCGCTTTGTCCCTAACCGGCGGTAAGTACCCGAAATGGTATTCTCACTGGTTCGAACTGGCGAGATTCAAATCGTTCTGCCTATTAACTTACACCGGCATGGCCGACGATTTCGTTGAACCACAAACCTGATGAACTCAGTGATGGGACGGAAGCCGACGCGGTGTGACGAATGAAGGATCGTAAGAATTTTACAATAACAGGAACCGTTGATGAAACGCTATAAGATCGTTTGCGATATGCCCGCCGTAGATGCGCTCAAGATGGGTGGTGTTTGGGCCATTTTGATATTCATCACCGCAGGCGTCGCCGGTATTCTCTTGCCGTTCTTTCTCATTCCTGCGATCCTCAACCGGACTCAACTGGAAGAGCAATAGTAGCGTAATACGAATCAGAATAGCAGACTTACCTGCGGTTCTTCGGTTCGTCAAGA